>JAGVNP010000101.1 GCA_020053185.1 Deltaproteobacteria bacterium
AATTTCATGCTCGATGTGCATACAAAAGAGCATGGTTATACTGAGGTATTGCCGCCGTTCATGGTGAACAGGGACAGCATGACAGGCACTGGTCAGCTTCCGAAATTTGAGGAAGACCTTTTTGCCACAAACGAATTCTTCCTGATCCCCACTGCCGAGGTTCCGGTAACCAATATATACCGATCAGAGTGGCTTAAAGAAGCAGATCTGCCGATCAAGCTCGTTGCATATACGCCTTGCTTCAGGAAAGAGGCTGGCTCATATGGTAAGGATACCAGGGGAATTATCCGGCAGCATCAGTTCAACAAGGTAGAACTGGTAAGGTTTGCAAATCCTTCGCGATCATATACAGATTTGGAAGAACTTACTGCAGATGCAGAGGATATTTTGAAAAAGCTCGGTCTTGCTTACAGAGTAGAGGCGCTCTGCACAGGCGATCTTGGTTTTTCTTCGGCAAAGACATATGACCTCGAGGTATGGATGCCTGGACTGGGCGATTATAAGGAGATATCTTCGTGCTCGAATTTCGAGGATTTCCAGGCCAGACGCTCTGAAATCAGGTTCCGATCGAAGGACGGAAAGAAAACTGCGCTCTGTCATACATTGAACGGCAGTGGCCTTGCGGTGGGAAGAACAGTGGCAGCCATACTTGAGAATTATCAGGAGCCTGACGGCTCGGTGCGAATACCAGATGTGCTCATCCCTTATATGGGACTTGACCGGATAGCCAAGGTAGGTTAATGAGAGTTTTTTTGCGGAGGGATGGCCGAGTGGCTTAAGGCGGCGGTCTTGAAAACCGCAGTGCCGAAAGGTACCGTGGGTTCGAATCCTACTCCCTCCGCCATGTATTATATATAATAAGGATAGGGAGAGATGGCCGAGTGGACGAAGGCGCTCGCCTGCTAAGCGAGTGTAGGGCCCAAAAGCTCTACCGAGGGTTCAAATCCCTCTCTCTCCGCCATGTAATACAAAAAATGTCCGGAATATAAATCCAAAAAACAGCCACTACCGATCTTGGCAAGATATATTGACTTTTTCTCCCAGGTGACAAAACCTTAGTTATAACGTATAAAGGCTATGTGTGTTTGAATTGATGGGGTGGGCTGAGACTTACTATATAATCATAGTTAGACAAGGAGAAAACAAATGGGAGATAAAGGAAAAAAAGATAAGGGTAAAAAGGAAACTAAAAAAAAGGCTCAACGTACACTTAAGGAAAAACGCAAGGAGAAAAAAGAGAGTAATAAATAAGGCAACCCCTGAAAATTCATTTTTCATGGACGCCCTTTCTTTCGGTTCCTTATCTTTGGCCACGCAAAGAAAGTAACAGAGACTGTTGCTCTCTACTTTTCTACTTGAATCGAAAAGTGAAATATTGAACCTTTTCCAGGGATTGAATCGACCCATATGCGTCCGTCGTGACGATTGATAATCCTCTTGGATACAGCCAGCCCGATACCGTTTCCAGAATATCCACCTCTCCCATGCAATCTCTGGAATATAACAAAGATGCGATCAAAATATTCCGGAGCAATGCCAATGCCGTTATCTTCAACAGAAAATATCCATTCGCCACCTTCTTGATTTGCCGAGACATGAATCTTTGGCGGCACATTTTCTTTTCCAAACTTGATTGCATTTTCTATAAGATGTTGAAATAAGTCCCTCATCTGCAATTCATCAGCCATGATAGCAGGAAGATTGTCGTGAGTAATAATGGCCTTACAGTCCTCTATTGCCAGGCTCATTGCTGCTATCGCACGATCAAGCACAACGTTAAAATCAGTGAGAACAAAAGGATTCCCGCGTGTGCTCACCCTGGAATACTTGAGAAGATCCTCTATTAACCCCTGCAAACGATTCGCGCCCTCTACAACATACCCGATAAAATCGTCCGCGTCTTTGCCAAGCTTGTCTTTGTAGCGCCTTTCCAGAAGCTGACTAAAGCTTGCTACCATTCTAAGCGGCTCCTGCAAATCATGGGAGGCCACATAAGCAAATTGCTGGAGTTCAGCATTAGCACGCCTGAGATCTTCCATCGCCTGCTGCATTTTCTTGTCAGCTTCCTTGCGTCCTGTTACATCACGAACAATGCCTTGCACAAAACAGGGCTTATCATCTTTTAAAATCATAGATGGCATGACTTCTACCCAGACAGACGATCCATCTTTCTTTTTCAGCCCAAACTCCATTAGCTTTTTGTCTTGGCCATTATTTCCAAATGGCGTACGAACTATTCTGGTAGATTCTTCAATCTGCTCCTCATTGAGGAAGCTCCTGATATTTATTGATAGCAACTCCTCTTGAGAATAACCAATGATCTTTTCAGCTGCAGAATTTACGCCTATAAAATTACCTTCAAGGTCATGAAGATAGATCCCATCAGCTGAATTTTCAAAAAGTGCCTGGTATCTGTTTTTCTCCTCCATCAAGGCATCTTCTATTTTTTTTCTCTCAACAATCTCTTGCTTCAGGTCCTTGGTGCGCTCTTCAACAGTCTGCTCAAGGCTATCGCGATGCTTCTTGAGTTCATCTGTTGCATTTTTCAGGCGCGCAAAAGCCTGTCTGAGACTTTTCATATTCAGATAAGTTAAAAGACCAACAGAGGAAACGAACATGGTCAGCAAAAATGCCATATGGAGAAATATTTTTGCCTTTGGAGGAAAATGCATTGGGGGTGAATAAACCCCCATGAACGAAAGATCCAAAAGAACAAAAAAGTACGCTATAGCAACACCTGTCATGCCCAGGGCATATCCGGGAGACAATAGCGATCCTGCAATGGTGATTGTCCATATATAAAGAATCCATGCGGGAGACAAAACACCATCAAAGACAAATGCGGCCATGCTTATGGCAAAAAAATTCACCCACACATAGAGATTGATTGCTTGCTTAATATGATCTTTTTTCGCCCAAAAAAGGCAAAAGATGGAAAACGGAATAAAGAAAAGCGGGAACCCAGCCCCTAGCAGCCCCACACCCGCAGGCATTAGATCAAGAAAAATCGTTATGAAAAAGAACAGAGGTAGAAAAATCACGATCCCTATACTGATCAGCATCAAGGTGTTAAAGAGCCGTCCCTGGCGCGCCATATCTTCATCAGACACATTAACGCTGATTAGCTGCTCCCATTTGCTAACGAGCTTTTTTTGCCGGGCTTTTGTCTGTTGCTCCATCTGCCTCTCCTCAAAAGACCATTATCAATGTAGCACAATATAAACTTCTCTTTATTTTTTTATCGGCCAAGTTATATTATCTCATAACCTTGACTATATAACAATTTAGCATCTTTTAAGACAAATCTTGGTCCTGAGAATACGATTGTTCGGCCTTGATCTCAGACTTATATATTGCTAATCATACAGGAAATGTCAGCGCTTAGAAATTTTAAGATCACCCTCGCATATGACGGGACGAATTTTTTCGGATGGCAGGCACAGCCGGAAAAGCGGACTGTGCAGAGCGTTCTCGAAGAGACCCTCTCCACCATTCTCGGGCATTTTCCAAATATCATTGCATCTGGCCGCACAGACACCGGCGTACATGCGTTGGGACAAGTGATAAATGTCTGTACAGAATCCACCATCCCGTGCCAGGGCCTGCTCAAAGGCCTTAATTCTATTCTGCCGGATGATGTAAAAGCACAATCTGTTGAAGAGACCAGTGTAAATTTTCATGCGCGATACATGGCAAAATCAAAGATATATGCATATGCGATCTACACAACAGAAACGCCGAACCCATTCTTGAGCAGATATAGTCTTCACGTGCCCTATGGCCTTGATATCCCTGCAATGAAGGAAGCATCAAAAATCATTCTCGGCGAACATGATTTTGCGTCGTTCATGGCTACTGGGTCCTCAGTCAAAAACACCCTGCGCACCATTATGGAATCCTCATTCATAGAAGGTCGCGATAAACTTTATTATGTGATAGAGGGTAGTGGATTTCTACGGCATATGGTAAGGAACATTGTCGGGACCTTGCTGCTGGTAGGAAGAGGATCTTTAGCTTCAAATGACATGGAAAAGATCCTTGATGCAACCGACCGCACAAAAGCAGGCCCAACCGCCCCTGCTAACGGGCTTTACCTGGTAGGGGTGAGGTACTAGAAAGGAGACTAACATGAGAGGTATTGTACTTGCAGGAGGCCTTGGCACAAGGCTCCATCCGCTCACAAAGGTGACAAACAAACATCTTCTTCCTGTCTACAGTAAACCTATGATCTATTACCCCATTGAAACGCTCACGCTTGCAGGCATCACCGATATCCTGATCGTCACAGGCGGCAATAACGCAGGAGATTTTTTGCGGCTGCTGGGAAATGGAAAAGATTTCGGCCTGAACCGCATACACTATGCATACCAGGAAGGAGAAGGAGGCATTGCAGAAGCTCTTGGCCTGGCAGAACATTTTGCCGAAGGCGAGCCGATATGTGTGGTGCTCGGGGATAACATAATTGAAAAGAATATAATCACTGCAGTAAAAGATTATAAAAAGCAGGGCGGCGGCGCACGCATAATGCTGAAAGAAGTACCTGATCCTGAGCGATTTGGCGTGGCAGAATTCAAAGACGAAAAAGTAATATCTATCGAGGAAAAACCAAAAAAACCAAAGAGCAACTGTGCGGTGATAGGCATATATATGTATGATGAAAGGGTTTTCGATATTATTAAAACCCTCAAACCATCAGGCAGGGGTGAGCTAGAGATTACAGATGTGAACAATGCCTATATAAAGGAAGACTCAATGCGTTGGTCAATACTGGAAGGATGGTGGACTGATGCAGGTACCATCGAGAGCCTGCACAGGGCTAATGACCTGGTAGCAAAAACCGGCGCAAATAACGTGAAATAAACTTTAGGAGACAGTAATGGTAAAGGTACTCATCACAGGCGGCTGCGGATTCATTGGATCAAACCTGGTGCGTCATGTGCTTTCAAACCATGCTGACTGGAACGTGGTAAATCTCGATCTGCTCACCTATGCAGGAAATCTCGAAAACCTAGCCGGCCTTGATAAAGACTATCCGAAAAGATATTCTTTTGTTAGGGGTGACATCTCTGATGCTAAATTTATAAATGCTCTGTTTGCAAAAGAGAAGTTCAACATAGTGCTAAACCTTGCAGCAGAATCCCATGTGGATAGAAGCATAGAAGATCCTGGCGTTTTTCTGAGCACCAATATACTTGGCACCCAGATACTCCTTGATGCATCACTCAAAAATAAAGTGGAAAGATTTGTGCAAATTTCGACTGACGAGGTATACGGCAGTCTCGGAAAAGAAGGCAGGTTTGTAGAGACCATGAACATGGCGCCCAACAGCCCTTATTCTGCATCAAAGGCTTCTGCAGATCTCATGGTGCGGGCATATGTAAAGACGTATAACTTCGATGCAACGATCACCAGGTGCTCGAACAACTATGGCCCATATCAGTTCCCGGAAAAACTCATACCGCTCATGGTGCTGAATGCATCTGAAGATAAAGAGCTTCCTGTGTACGGCGATGGGAAGAATGTCAGGGACTGGATCTATGTGGAAGATCACTGCAGAGGTATTGTTGCTGTAGCGCAAAAAGGAAAAAGCGGCGAGGCCTATAATATGGGCGGTGATGCTGAGAAAGAAAACATAGAGATCATAAAGCTTATCCTTGATTCCATGAATAAGCCCCACAGCCTGATCAAGTTTGTCAAAGACCGGCCAGGACATGATTTCCGATATGCTATGGATTTTACAAAAATAAAGAACGATCTCGGGTGGACACCGCAGACGACATTTGAAAAAGGCATCAAAAACACTATCAAATGGTATCTTGAGAATAATCAGTGGTGTGCGTCTGTCCGCTCAGGCACATACAAGGATTATTACCAGAGGATGTACGGAAATAGATGAAAATTCTGGTTACAGGTTCAAAAGGGCTTCTTGGCAAGGAATTTTCCCTTGCCTTTATTTCCCCTATTCATGAAGTGATCGGAGTAGATATTGACGACTTTGATATCACAGATCCTTCTGCGCTCAAAGATGCGCTCACCGATATAGCCCCGGACTGTGTAATAAACTGCGCTGCATATACTAAGGTTGATGCATGCGAGGATCATCAATCGCTTGCTTTTAAATTAAATGCCGAGGCTCCTGGTGAAATGGCCATGCTCTGCAAAGAGCTCAAAATCAAGCTGTGTCACATAAGCACAGACTATGTGTTTGACGGAACAAAAGAAGTCCCATACACAGAAAAGGACAAGCCCAATCCGATCAATGTCTATGGACAGAGCAAACTTCAGGGAGAACTTGCCATACAGCGCAACATGGATGATTTTATCATCGTCAGAACTCAATGGATCTTTGGCTTTGGCGGCCCAAACTTTGTGAAAACCATCTTGGATCTTGCAAAAGATAAGAAAGAAATCAAGGTGGTCAATGATCAGTTCGGCAGGCCAACCTATACGAGAAATCTTAGCCTGGCTATCGCCCTGTTAATCGAGATGGATGCAAGCGGTATATTCCATGTGTGCAATACAGGGTCTGCCTCATGGTATGATCTTGCAAAAAAGGCAGTAGAGTATGCAGGGTTTTCCACAAAGGTTCTCCCTGTGCCAACAGAGGAGTTTCCAAGACCGGCAAAGCGGCCTATGCGATCTGTACTTTCAACAGAAAAGTTCAGCGCATTTGCAGGAAAAAACCTGGAGACATGGCAGGTTGCCTTAAAAGAATATGTGGACGGGCTAAAGGGGAAAAAATGTATTTAGTCACAGGCGGATCAGGATTTATCGGGTCCCACATCGTGGAAAAACTCGTGT
>JAGVNP010000324.1 GCA_020053185.1 Deltaproteobacteria bacterium
ATCGACTGGTTCAAGAAACCGACAAAGGTATGGGATTGGTCGTTCAATGCCCCGGTGTATGTGAAGTTCTTCGAGGATGGGGAGCTCAACGTGAGCTACAACTGTCTTGATCGTCACATCAAAGCTGGCAAGAAAAACAAGACAGCTATCATCTGGGAAGGCAATGATCCATCCGAAAGCAAGACATTCAGCTACATGGATATGTACCGCGAGGTCAACAAGGCTGCTAATGTGCTGAAAAAGCTCGGCGTGAAAAAGGGCGACAGAGTCACCATCTATTTGCCCATGATTCCAGAGCTTGCAATCACCATGCTGGCATGTACCAGAATCGGTGCGATCCACTCCATCGTGTTCGGCGGGTTCTCTGCTGATGCATTAAAGGATCGTATTCAGGACAGCGATTCCAAGGTGTTGATTACCTGCGATGGTAGTTTCCGTGGTGCAAAGGCTGTGCCGCAGAAGGACAATGCTGACAAGGCAGCTGATCAGTGCCCGTCGATCCAGAAGATGATAGTGGTCAAGAGAACCGGCGATCAGGTCAAGTGCGCTTGGAAGGAAGGCCGCGATGTCTGGTATGATGATCTCATGAAGGAAGTTCCTGTATACTGTGAGCCTGAGAAGATGAAAGCAGAAGATCCACTCTTCATCCTTTATACGTCTGGTTCAACCGGAAAGCCAAAGGGCGTTATGCATACCACAGGCGGATACCTTGTCTATGCAGCACTTACCCATGAGCTTATCTTTGATTATCATCCAGAGGATATCTTCTGGTGCACAGCAGACATTGGCTGGGTAACCGGTCATACCTATATTGTATATGGTCCGCTTGCCAACTGCGCAACCTCAATTATGTTTGAAGGCGTGCCAAGCTATCCTGGATTTGACAGGTTCTGGTCTGTTGTAGAGAAGTACAAGGTTGACATCTTCTACACTGCTCCGACCGCTATCCGCGCCATTGCCAAAGAGGGTGATGAATGGGCAAAGAAACATGATATCACCTCTATCAGGATACTCGGTTCTGTTGGCGAGCCGCTCAATCCAGAGGCATGGAAATGGTACTATGAACTGATCGGAAGGGGTGAGTGCACGATCGTTGATACATGGTGGCAGACCGAGACCGGTGGAATCCTCATTACCCCGCTCCCAGGAGCAATTGACATCAAACCAGCAAAGGCAACCGTACCTTTCTTTGGTGTGGAGCCTTGCATCGTTGATGACGAAGGTAAAGAGCTTGAGGGTCCATGCAGGGGTAACCTCTGCATAAAGCGGCCATGGCCTGGTATAATGAGGGGCGTATGGGGCGATCCTGATAGGTTTGAAAAGACCTACTTTGTGCAGTTCCCTGGCAAATACTTCACTGGTGACGGGTCTGAGAGAGATGATATTGGTTACTACAAGATTACAGGCCGCGTGGATGACGTTATCAATGTGTCCGGTCACCGTATGGGAACCGCTGAAGTGGAAAGCGCTCTGGTATCTCATCCAAATGTTGCAGAAGCAGCAGTGGTTGGATTCCCGCATGAGATTAAGGGTCAGGGCATATTCGCTTATGTTACCCTGAACACCGGCGTAACAAAGACCGAAGATCTGCGCAAAGCGCTGATCGCTCATGTAAGAAAAGAGATCGGTCCTATTGCAACGCCTGATCTTATTCTGTGGGCAGATGCACTTCCAAAGACCAGGTCTGGAAAGATCATGAGAAGGGTACTTAGAAAGGTTGCAGCAAGCGACTTTTCTGACTTTGGAGATACCTCAACTCTGGCTGATCCAACAGTGGTCGATACGCTTGTAAAAGAGAGAAAAACATTGAAGTAAAAAACTTTTCAGGCTTCAGGGGAAAACCCCTGAAGCCTGATTTATTTGTCATAAACAATATAAGCTGACTTTATACATAAATTTGCGTAGGGATGGACCTTTATGAAGGGCGAAGAAAAATACAGGATGATCCTGAAGGCAGCAAAAACCGTCTTTGCAAAAGAGGGTTTTTATAACTCAAAGGTCTCAGAAATTGCAAAAGAGGCCAAGGTAGCTGACGGGACCATTTATCTATATTTCAAAAATAAGGAAGACATTCTGATTTCTCTGTTCGAAGAAGAGTTTGCCAGGATTATTAGTCTGCAGAAATCAGAGATAGAGCCTCTTGATGATCCAAGGGATAAGCTGAAAAAGTTCTGTGATATTCACTTGAACATTGCCGAAGAAGATAAAACACTTGCTGAGGTCATGCAGGTAGAAGTGCGCCAATCCAGCAAGTTCATGAGAGAATATAAAAATAAGCATTTTCTTGCCTATTTGCAGATTATTGCTGATATTGTTCGGGAAGGAAAAGAAAAGAGTTTATTTAAAGCTGATCTAAATCCTGATCTTGCTGCACGTCTGATATTCGGCTCGCTCGATGAGATATCCACATACTGGGTAACAGCAAAGCGCAGACGTTTTGATGTGCATGAAGCAGCCAGGACAGTAAGTGATGTCCTCCTTGGAGGATTGATCATTGATGGGGGGATCGTATGAATTGTAGCTACGAGGTAAAAGAAGGCGGGATTGCTCTTGCAACCATAGACAATCCTCCAATGAATGCACTGAGCTCTAAGACAGTAGCTGATATCACGCTTACTATCCGAGCGGCGCTTGAAGATCCGAAGGTTAGGGTTATTGTGCTTACCGGAAAAGGGAAGGCGTTTGTAGCAGGTGCTGATATATCTGAAATCAAAACTTTAGCCACAAAAGAAGATGCACGTGCCCTCGCACAGAGAGGCTGCGAAATGACCAACACGATAGAACGGGCAAACAAGCCTGTGATCGCTGCGATCAATGGTTTTTGTCTGGGCGGTGGATTAGAGCTTGCCATGTCATGCCATATGAGGATCGCATCTGAGAAAGCGCTTCTGGGTCTTCCTGAGATAAACCTCGGCATAATCCCTGGCTTTGCAGGAACACAGAGACTTCCGCGTATAGTTGGCAAGGCAAAAGGATTGGAAATGATTCTTTCAGGCGCTCATTACAGTGCGCAGGATGCATTGGCTATGGGTCTTGTAAACAAAGTGGTTGCTCCGGAGAGTGTGGTTGATGAAGCTATCTCCCTTGCTCGCACTATTGCGGCAAAAGGCCGTCTTGCAGTGATAGCTGCAATTGATTCTGCATCAAAGGGTTTGGGTGTGTCTTTCGATGCCGGTTGCGAGATAGAGTCCAATAATTTTGCAGGCGTGGCAATAAGCAGCGATGCAAAAGAAGGGCTTGATGCATTTCTGTCAAAGAGAAAGCCTGAATTTAAAGATAAGTAAGTTAGAGAGGTTTGATATGGATTTTGAGATTACACAAGAACAAAAGATGCTTGTTGAGACTGCAGGTGATTTTGCGAAAAATGAGTTTGCCCCTGTTGCTCAGGAGCTTGACAGAAAAGAAGAATATCCCATGGACATCTGGAAAAAGGCCAGCGAGCTTGGGCTTATCGGTGCATGGATTCCAGAAGAATACGGCGGTGCCGGTGTAGGGTTCTTTGGCAATGCCCTTATTACAGAGCAGTTTGCAAAAATCGATCTGGGCATATCTCTTATTGTGGCAGGAACATTCGGCTGTGAAGCCATCTATTGGGGCGGCACAGAAGAGCAGAAGAAAAAATATCTTCCGCTCGTAGCACAGGGCAAGGCAATAAGCGCCGGTGCATTTACCGAACCTGATGCAGGAACTGATGTTGCAGGTGCACGCACACGGGCAGTCAAAGATGGAAATGACTACGTAATTAATGGAAGCAAGATGTTCATCACCAACGGTAATGTATGCAAGTTCATGATTGCGCTTGCCATCACCAATCCTGAAAACGAAAAAAAGTACAGCAAGCACAGCCTGATTATAGTTGAGAGCGATCGTCCTGGAGTGACTATCAACAAGATACATGGAAAGATGGGTGTTCGCGCTTCAAACACATCTGATATAAGTTTTGAGGATGTGAGGGTTCCAAGGGAAAATCTGGTAGGAGCAAAAGAAGGCCTTGGTTTTTATCAGGCCATGCAGTTTTTTGATACCACGCGAATTATGGTATCTGCCCAGGGTGTAGGCCTTGCCCAGGGTGCACTGGACAAGAGCATAGAGTATGTAAAGGAAAGAAAGGCATTTGGTGCTCCGATTGCAAGCTTCCAGATTACGCAGCAGAAGATAGCAGAGATGGCGATCCGCATCGAGGCAGCGCGGAATCTTGTCTACAAATCAGCCCATTATCTTGATAAAGGAGAGGTTGATCCCATACTGAATGCGATCACGAAATATTATGCAGGAGAGACCGCGGTATTTTGTGCCAACTATGCAGTAGAATTGCATGGTGGCTATGGCTATATAGATGAGTACGATGTGCAAAGGTATTATCGCGATGCCAAGATCCTCCAGATCTATGAGGGGACAAAAGAGGCTGAAGTACTCACGATTGCCAGAAGATTATTAGCTTAAGCTAAACAAAACTAAAAATAAAAAAATAATTACGGCTTTTTAAGCCAGAAAGAGAAAGGAGGTAAGGGGTGAATACAGTTGTATGTTTAAAACAAGTGCCTGACACAGAGACATTGATAAAGATCAATGCCGAGGGTACAGGGATTGTGACAGAGGGTGTCAAGTGGGTTATGTCACCTTATGACGAGTTCGCGGTGGAAGAAGCACTGCGCCAGAAGGAGAAGGCAGGTGCTGGCAGTGTGACCTTAGTTTCTCTTGGCCCTGACAGGGTTATCGAGGCTATAAGGACCGCGCTTGCAATGGGCGCGGATACTGCTGTCCATGTTAATGATCCTGCATTTGCTGCAAAGGCAGATCCATATGCCACTGCAACAGTTCTTGCAGCAGCTATCAAAGACGCAACCTATGATGCGATCTTCTGCGGTAAACAGGCAATGGATGATGACGCTGGACAGGTTGCATCCATTCTTGGCGAGCTTCTTGGGCTGCCTGTTGTAACGATGGTGACCAAGCTTGAGGTTTCTGCTGACAAAAAGACAGCAACAGTTACCAGAGAGGTTGAGGGCGGACAGGCTATAATCGATGTTCCTCTTCCAGCAGTGCTCACTGCACAGAAGGGTCTTAATGAGCCAAGGTATGCATCTCTGCCCGGTATTATGAAGGCAAAGAAGAAACCGGTGACTGTTAAGACAGCAGCTGATCTTGGTGTGAGTGTAGAGCCCATGACAATTATCAAGAGCATGACTCTACCACCAGCAAGGCAGGCAGGGAAGAAGATCGAAGGCGATGATTCAGATGCAAAGGCTGTGGCACTTGCCAAGGCATTGCACGAAGAAGCAAAGCTTATCTAGGGGGTGATGAAGATGCCAGGAATTCTTGTATATGCAGAAGTGCAAAAAGGTGAAATTAAAAAGGGTGCGTTCGAAATCACAAGCAAGGCCAAGGCCCTTGGTGGTCAGGTATCTGCGTGTATTATCGGCAAAGGCGTAGAAGGTCTTGCGTCTCAGCTTGCAAAATACGGTGCGGATAAGATCTATGTGGTAGACGGCCCGGAGTTCGAAAAATATTCGACAGAGCCATTTGTTCAGGCTCTTGCCCAGGTAGCAGGCATGGTGAATCCTTCTATTATATTCACCAGTGCTTCAGCTCAGGGCAAAGATCTGACACCTGCTCTGGCAGCACGGCTTAAAGTAGGATCGATTTCTGATTGCGTTGATCTTACATTGAACGGCGACAAAGTAGCTGCAAAGCGGCCGATATATGCAGGCAAAGCCTATACAATGGTAGAGGCTACCGGCAATCCGCAGGTTGTGTCTGTCCGTCCAAACTCATTTGCAGTTGTTGAGGCTGCAGGTGCAGGCGCAGTGGAAAAAGTAGCTGCAACCCTTGATGCATCAAAGATCAAGGCAGTGGTGAAATCAGTAGAGATCGCTGCATCAGAAGAGCCTGATCAGACCGAGGCTGAGATCATTGTATCTGGCGGCCGCGGAATGAAGGGACCAGAGAACTTCAAGATGCTGGAAGACCTTGCTCATGTATTTGGTCCGACAGCTACCACCGGTGCATCGAGAGCTGCAGTTGATGCAGGGTGGAGAGATCATTCTTATCAGGTTGGCCAGACTGGAAAGACCGTAAGCCCGAATCTCTATGTCGCTGCCGGTATATCCGGTGCTATCCAGCACCTTGCCGGTATGGGTACATCCAAAGTGATCGTTGCGATCAACAAGGATCCGGAAGCTCCTATATTTACCAAAGCTGATTACGGGATTGTAGACGACCTCTTTAAGGTGCTGCCAAAGCTCACCGAAGAAGTGAAAAAGATCAAAGGCTAAAAACCGAAGCGGGATGGGGGAAACCTCATCCCGCTTTACTATTTTAAGATTCAGGGGGTGGATATGCACGGGTCAGGAATAACCAGAGAGATATTCTGGAATGTAAAAGGTGAAGGGTTCCCTGTAGTAGAACCTCTTACCTATATCCTCGCATTAACAGCTATCTTATTTCTTGTGCGTGGACTTATAAAGGCAGGTCTTCTTGATCGTATCAAGATGATGATGCTGGCAACCGGATCTGACGTGTCAAGGTTTGATAATATAGTTGAAAGACTAAAATATGCCCTTATTGATGTTTTCGGTCATAAAAAGATTTTGAGAGAGCCCTATCAGGGAATAGCGCATCTGTTCATATTCTGGGGCTTTATTGTACTTTTTGCCGGAGCAGGGCTTGATTTTCTCCAGGTAGATATAATCGAACCGATCTTTCATAAGCACTTTATGCAAGGCGGGCTCTACCTTGGATATTCTATAATCACAGACCTGGCAGGAATCCTTGTCCTGATAGGTGTGATCATGATGCTGCTCAGGAGATACCGCAACATGCCCAAATGGCTTGATAACAAGCCAGAGGATATGATCATTTTGTGGCTTATCCTGGCAATAGTAATAACAGGTTTTCTCGTTGAAGGCTTGCGTATGCAGGCAACTGAACTTCAACCCGGAGACCCAATGCATAAATATGCATGGGCTTCATTTGGAGGCCTTATATTTGCTTTGCCATTTACAGCTATGAGTGTAGGTGCCCTTAAAGCTACCCATTTGTTTGTATGGTGGGTTCATCTCTTTATCGTTTTAGGGTTCTTCGTCTACATTGCATACTCAAAGCTGCTTCATATATTCATGACTCCAATAAACATCTTTATGCGCAACACAACTGCAAATCCTGCACCTATAAAGGCAATGCCGCCTTCTATGTTCGAAAATGCAGAAACATTTGGTATCCACAAGCTGGAAGAGTATTCATGGAAAGATCTGTTCGATACCGAAGCTTGTATGCGCTGCGGAAGATGCGTTGCAGTGTGTCCCGCATTCAATACAGATAAGCCGCTGCTTCCAAGAGATGTGATTCAGAATTTGAGAACACATCTTGAAGCAAAGTCCAAATTTGCAATCGATAAAGACGGCAAGGCCCGCATTCTTCCTGACGAGGAATACACAGGCCCTGCATTGATCGGCGGTGCCATTGAAAAAGACACCATATGGTCATGTACAACATGTATGGCATGTGTCGAAGCATGTCCTGCATACATTTCACAGTTCCCCAAACTCATTGATCTGAGACGCTACCTTGCCATGATGGAATCTGACTTCCCTGAGGAAGTTCAGGTTGTGTTCAAGGGTATGGAAAACAATTCCAACCCATGGAGCATTGGTGCACACTCCAGGGCAGATTGGGCAAAGGAACTTAATGTGCCTCTCATGTCTCAAAAGGGCAGTGCAGAATACCTGTTCTATGTGGGCTGCGCCGGTGCATTTGATGATCTTAACAAGAAGGTAGCTGTTGCACTTGCAAAGATTTTCAATGCAGCAGGACTGGATTATGCAATCCTCGGAACCGAGGAAGGCTGCTGCGGCGATTCTGCAAAGAAGATCGGGAACGAATATGTGTTCCAGACTCTTGCAACGACCAATATCGGGGTATTCGACGGTTACAACGTGAAGAAGATCATCACCATGTGTCCGCATGGCTACAACACTATCAAATATGACTACAAAGAACTCGGCGGCAACTATGAAGTGTACCACTACACCGAGATCCTGGATGAGCTTATCAAGAGCGGCAAACTTACGCTTAAGACTCCGATCGAGGGTCTTGGAACAATGGCATACCATGACTCATGCTATCTCGGACGGTATAACAAAGTGTATGATCAGCCGAGAAACATTCTGGGTGCGCTGAATTCCGGCACGCTTGTCGAGATGGCAAGCAATCATGAAAAGAGCTTCTGCTGCGGCGCTGGCGGCGGAAGGATGTGGATGGAAGAGAATCTTGGAACCAGGATCAACCAGAAGCGCACCAAAGAGGCAATTGATGCTGGCGTAAAGACCATATGCACTGCATGCCCGTTCTGCTACACCATGCTCACTGATGGCATCAAAGAGCTGGAAAAGGGAGAATCGATGCAGGCAGTTGATATTGCCCAGCTCGTTGCAAAGGCAGCAGGACTTGAATAACAGAAATTAATTTTTAACCCCTGAATCGAAAAAGAGGAGGCTGATGCCTCCTCTTTTTTATTTGCAGATGAAATATTATGTAGTATCTTAATCAGTTAAGGAGATAAAAATTTGCCGGAAGATAATCACAGGCCATGGGGCTTTTACGAGGTCTTGTCTGATAAACCCGATCACAAGGTGAAGCGGATAACAGTGTTGCCGAAAAAGCGCCTGAGCCTGCAGTTACATAGGAAGAGAAAAGAACACTGGATTGTTGTGTCAGGCGAAGGGCTGGTGACGGTAGGTGAAAATATTGTCCGCTTGAAACCTTCCGGTTCGATCGATATTCCGCAGGGTGAGGCGCACAGGATAGAAAATACCGGGGATATTCCTCTTGTGTTTATCGAGGTGCAGCAGGGCGAGTATTTTGGCGAAGATGATATTGTTCGCTTAGAAGATGATTTTGGCAGGATTTAGATATGGTTGATAATATAAAAAAATATAAAGACCTGTTCCATGAGCTTTCAGAAGGTATTCAGCATCTTGGCATAGAGCTTGTTGAAGACAAGACAAACCGCAAGGGCGGGGTGTGCAAACTCGATGACAAGATAATGGTGATCTATGACAAGCATTCCACATGGCAAGACCGTGTTGATCTGATCCTCGATGCTCTTAAATGGATTAATGCCGATGCAGCAACTCTACCTCCGAAGATACGGGAGTTGCTTGAAGATCGAGAAAAAATTGCAATTGATTGATGTTATACAGTACAGATTTTTACTTCGGTAACTTATTCGTCAAGCCTTTATACCAACGGTGGATCAAATGGTAAGATGTTACGGGGCTGGCAAACATGAGGATGCATTCACTATGCACAAGGTGGATGTTATTCTCTTTACAGAAGAGGATTGCACTCTCTGATTCGGATCCTGGCTGCATCCATACATACTCGATTCTAGTAAGAGCTATTTCTTTCACCAGTTTTTCAGTTTCAGTTGGGGGAGTGATAATGAGTGCTCTGTTTACTGATTCTGGCAATTCATTAATACTGGAATAACAATGATCTCCTTCAATAGTTTCAATATTTGGGTTGACCGGGAATATCTGGTAATTTCTGGATTTGAGTTCTCTGTAAGCCAGGTTGCCAAATTTATTTTTTTCTTGGGACGCACCGATTAATGCCAGAATCCGCGTACTCAGAAATTCTTTTATTGCTGCTTTGTTTACCATTTAAGCTCAAATAATAACGTTTATTGGTTATGCTTGCTCTTAATCTAAGGTGTTGGGTTTCAAGACATAGGCAAGTACTATTTGTTCGGACTGTAATTAAGCATATCAAAAAACGTCTCGATTATTTTTGGGAAATCATCTTGATTATACGAATTATCCTCATAAATGAGATATGATAAGTATTCGGACATACCCATAAGCACAAACCCTGCTATTTTAGGATCTATTTTACGGATCAATCCTTGTTCCATTCCTCGCTGAATATCATGAATCAGAGGGTCTATAATCTGATGCATAACCTTACTTAGTTTTTTTGAAAATGTGGGATGGTTTCCAACGGATGCGCCCCTGATGAGATTCATCATATCGCTCCACTGGGAATACGATCTAAGAAAGGCTACACCTCTCTTCTTTAGTCTCTCAACCATGTTTTTTTCATTTTTGATTTCCTGCCACACATCCTCATACATGGCAAAGAAGATTCTATCAGCGCATTCGATAAACAACTCCTCCTTGTTGGCAAAATTCATATAAAAGGTTCCACGGCCAATGCGGGCACGATCCACTATATCGGTGATGCTCGTATTGTCATATCCCTTTTCTCGAAAAAGGGCTATGGCAGCTTCGATAATTATTTCTTTCCTGCTTGACCCTCTTCCGTGAGATGTACGCTTGCTCTCTCCATTGCCTTCTTCCTCTTCAATAATCTCTGTAATAAATTTAAGAGGGAGTCGTTCTTCCTCTCTCAGTTTTTTTATAAGTTGAAGCCTTTTGACATGTTTTTCTTCGTAGTAAGACATGGTCTGCCCTGTTTTTATTGCTGGCGGAAGCATTCCTGCCCTAATATAATGCCATATGGTTGATCTTGGGGTGTCAGATGCTTTTGATAAATCAGAGATCTTCATGTATTTGGGATGGTCCATTTATTTTCTCCTTAATGTACATTTATCACAGCGATGTGTGATGAATAAATAGTAAATGATAATGTTTTCAACAAAAGCCAGCGGTTCATTCAAAGATTAAGGGGTACAGTTTTTTCATGACTAATCGCCTTTTATTTCACAAGGATAAATTTTACATAATGCACTTCGTAGCGATTCAGAGCCTGTATCTGGATCATACTCGGTATCGCCAAAGAGTAGATTAACACTCGATTTTTTCCATCCATATTCTGGAGGGGCTTCTTCTGGGAACCACCATGCATGCTGGGCACTCACAACATCTTTTGCAATGCCATCAAATAATTTTGCACGCATCTCTACGCGGCCCTCCTTTGTCTCGATCCATACCCAATCCCCATCAGCTATATGAAGTGATGCTGCAGTATCAGGATGAATCTCTACCAAAGGATCGGGGTTTCCCTTTCTTAGGGGTTTTATCTGACGAAACTCGCCATGGAAGAAATTTCGTATTTTTGCCCCAGTTGTTAATATTAAGGGATACTCCTTTGCGATCTCTGGAGCCGAGATATGCGTAAGAGGGGGTTCCCTATAGATTGGGAGAGGAGAGACGCCTTGTGCTTCAAGCGCACTCGAGTAGATCTCGAATTTTCCTGAAGCAGTTAAGAATCCATCTGTTTTATATTTATAATAGCGCATATCCCCTATGAGGATG
>JAGVNP010000321.1 GCA_020053185.1 Deltaproteobacteria bacterium
CTACAGGCGCCCTCCCATATCTACCTGGTCGGGGCGAGAGGATTCGAACCTCCGACCCCCTGCTCCCAAGGCAGGTGCGCTAACCAGACTGCGCTACGCCCCGATAGGCTCTTGGCTTATAGCAAAGGGTCTTTTCCATAGCAAGTATTTTTTCTCTCCATAAAAACCAACTGTTAGCAAGCAAACTAAGGCACAAAGGCACATAGTAAAAAAGGCACAAAGTTGTTAAGCGTGTTTTTGGTTCCATTAATCTTATTGGTTGAATTGGTTTTTTAAAGCTGTTCCATGCGAACCAATCTAACCAATGGAACAAATAAGACCAATCAAACCATTGACAGTCTTTCACTTGTCACTTGTTACTCGTCACTTGCCACTTTCATCTATCTTCTTCAATATCACCGCTTCCATTGCAGCCATCTCTTTAGCCTTTTTTTCAGATACGCCTTCATGGTTATATCCCGTGAGATGACATATGCCGTGGATGAGCAACTGCTTTATCCTCTCCTGCACCGATATACCTGCCTGCTCTGCCTCTTCAAAAGCTCTCTGCGCAGATATCACAACATCGCCCAGATGAATACTTTTTGGACCAAGGCCTTCCTGTTGGGAAAACGATATAACGTTGGTCGGTCTGTCTTTGCCAAGGTAATGCTTATTTAGGTTCTGGATAAACTTATTATCCCCTATTACAATTGAGAGTTCTGCATCTTTGATATCCAAAAAACCTAGGGCTATTTTCACATACTTTTTAAGTACCGCAACATCAATATCAATACTCTCCTGAATATTCTGAACATCTATCGTAATCATGCGCCAGCCTTGTTATATGCTCTTATAATGTCAGATACAAGCTTATGTCTCACCACATCATCTTCAGAAAAATACACGAATTCTATGCCATCAATATTTTTTAAAATCTGTGATGCCTCGACAAGACCTGACTTGCTTCCGCTAGGCAGATCTATCTGTGTTATGTCTCCTGTGATGACTGCCTTGGAATTGAACCCGAGCCGCGTCAAAAACATCTTCATCTGCTCTGATGTGGTGTTCTGAGCCTCATCCAGAATAATAAACGCATCGTTCAATGTCCTGCCCCGCATAAAGGCTAAAGGAGCAATCTCTATGGTATCCCTCTGTATCAATCTGACCACATGGTCATGATCCAGCATATCATATAAGGCATCATACAATGGCCGCAAATACGGATTTACCTTTTCATACATATCGCCCGGCAAGAAGCCCAACTTTTCTCCAGCTTCGATCGCAGGTCGCGTAAGTATGATCCGTTCCACCTTCTTTTTCAAAAGATGAGAGATTGCCATGGCCATGGCCAGATAAGTCTTTCCGGTTCCTGCAGGCCCTATACCGAACATGATGTCTTTATCCCGCATAGAGTCTATATAAATTTTTTGCTGGAGGCTCTTTGGCGTGATGACCTTTTTCGAAGACGCAATATATATGCTGTCGACAAAGACATCTTTAAGATTGAGATTTCTATTCTTGGCGAGCATCCTCACTGCATACCAAACATCGGACGAGTAAAGTGGAAACCCGTCCTTTACCAGCTCATACAGATCCTTTAGCGCATGGCTGGCAAGGTCCACATCGAAATCATCACCCTGGATCTCAACGCTGTTGCCACGCAATGAGCATTTGATTCCGGCAGCTTCCTCTAGGGCTTTCAAATGAGAACAGGTATCCCCTGCAAGAAGCCTGAGGATATGAGTATCATTGAATTCTATTGTTGCCATTAACCTTAATTGCCTCGCTTTTGCCTGTCAGCGTTATTCTCTTTTTCGGCATAAATTTACCTTACTATGAGACACCCTGGCATTACAAGAGGGTTTAGAGAATCTTGTGTTGCAGATTAAATGTAATTATACTATTCATAACCTCATGTTTACGATAAAAGTAATCGACAAGTTCAGCGCAGCACACAGGCTCGAAGGTTATGCAGGAAACTGCGAGAGGATGCACGGTCACAATTACAAGGTGGAAGTGTGCATACAATCCCTAAAACTTGACTCTATGGGGTTGGTAATGGATTTTCGCGATATCAAACAAGCCCTCAAAGGTGCTATCAAGGACATGGATCATCAGTATTTGAATGATCTTCCCCTGTTCAAAACGAAAAACCCGTCTGCAGAGAATATTGCGGAAACCATTTATAAAAAGTTGGCAAAAACCATACCCAAAAAAGTGACATTGTCGAGTGTTGCTGTGTGGGAAAATGACGAGTGTTGCGCGATCTATGGCAAAAAATAAGATGAAAGACGTGCAGAGGCAAAAGCCTAAAAATCCCCTGTATATAAACAAAGTGGGGGTTAAGGGTCTTTCCTATCCAATTATTGTGCTGGATAAAAAAAAAGGTCTTCAGCATACTGTCGCATCTCTTAACATCTATGTGGATCTTCCCAAGGAATTCAAAGGCACCCATATGAGCCGCTTCATCGAGGTGATCAATGAGTACAAAAATGAGATCCATATAGACAATTTTGAGACCATCTTGGAGGAGATTCGCAATGCGCTCGAGGCTGCCAATGCACATCTTGAAATAGACTTCCCCTACTTTATTGAGAAAAAAGCACCCATAACCGGTGCTGTAGGGCTTATGGAATACAAATGCACACTGAGCGGCATGTCGGGAAAACACAATGAGTTCATGGTTGGTGTCAAAGTGCCTATTCAGACCTTGTGCCCATGTTCAAAAGAGATCAGCGATTTCGGTGCCCATAACCAGCGGGGAATTGTAAGCGTGATGGTGAAATATACCAAGTTTTTCTGGATAGAGGATATCATCTCCATGGTGGAAGAATGCGCTTCCGCACAGGTTTATCCTATCCTGAAAAGGCCTGATGAAAAATTTGTCACCGAGCAGGCATACATGAATCCTGTGTTTGTAGAAGATGTGGTGAGACAAATTGCTTCCAAACTGGAAAAGATCGAAGAATTTTCATGGTATAGTGTAGAAGCAGAAAACATCGAGAGCATTCACAACCACAGCGCCTATGCCTATATAGAGAGCAATAAAAAATGAAGATTGGCCGGGGCTCACTTTTCCCCGTAGGCAAACTTCCTGTAAAGATTTTACAAGACTATCTCAAAAAAATCCCCATCAAGGACAAGAATGTTTTGATAGGGCCTATGGTGGGCGAAGATGCAGCAGCAATAAGGATTGGTAATCAGGTTTTGCTTTTTAAAACTGACCCTATCACGTTTGCAACCGATGACATCTCGCACTATCTGATTGCAGTAAATGCCAATGACATTGCTACTATGGGCGGCATCCCCAAATACATGCTTGCCACCATGCTTTTGCCAGAAGCAGCAACAACAAAAAAACTAATTGATGGCATACTTGCCGGGCTTATCAGGGCATGTAAAAAATCAGGCATCACACTTGTTGGAGGTCACACCGAAATTACCTATGACCTTAAAAGGCCTGTTGCAATCGGATTTTTGGTCGGCATCTGTCCTGGTGGCAAGATTATAAAAACATCTGGGGCAAAACCCGGAGATTGCATCCTTATCTCAAAAGGCATTCCAATAGAGGCAACATCCCTCCTTGCAAGAGAGATGCCTCATATGCTCGATCTCAACAAGCGATTGCTGAAAAAAGCAAAAAACCTGATACATAATCCTGGGATCAGTATAGTAAAAGAAGCTAAATTAGCTATTGAGCAAGGCGGGGTTACTGCCATGCATGATCCTACTGAGGGAGGGCTGGCCACAGGACTTCTCGAACTCGCGCTTGCCTCCCAATGCGGACTGGAAGTTTATATGGAAAAGATCCCAGTTATTGATCTTGCACTCAAAATCCTTCCCAGATTCAATATTGATCCTATGGGTGCTATTGCATCAGGCGCCCTTATTGTCTGTTGCAAAGAAAAGAGCGCAAAAAAGATAATTAAAGCATGGGAGATAAACAATATTCCGGGCGCCATCATCGGCCGCATTACAAAAGGCCCTAATCTCGTATTATATGAAAAAGGAAGAAAACGAAAACTCCCTCGATTTGAGCAAGATGAAATCGCCAAAGTCTTTTCTCGAACATAGCAACGCAGAAAATTCTGAATTCTTAATTGTGAATTTTTAATTATTAAGAATTTTTAACTCAAAACTTAAAATTCATAATTCAAAATTAAAACTACTGCCCCAAAACCTGATTGACAAGGGATGTGTCTCCTCTTCCCTCGATAAAATGTTTATTCTTCAGTATATCTTTAAGAAATGCTTTATTTGTGTCAATCCCATGGATCACCGTCTCATCAAGCAACCTTTCCATGCGTCTTATAGCATCAAGCCGTGTGTCATGGTAAGCAATGATCTTGGCGATCAACGGGTCGTAGAATGAGCTTACCTCGCATCCCTCAAATAGATGCGTATCCACCCTCACCCCAGGGCCTGCAGGAAGACGCAGCTTCTTTACAACCCCTGTTGTTGGCATGAAGTTTCGTGTCGGGTCCTCGGCATTTATCCTGCATTCTATGGCATGACCTTTTGCCAGAACTGTTTTTGTGTCGATACGATCACCTGCTGCAACCAGTATCTGCTCTTTCACTATATCGATTCCGGTCACCATCTCGGTTACAGGATGCTCTACTTGCAGCCTTCCGTTTATCTCCAAAAAGTAAAGATCATCTTTCTGATCCATTAGAAACTCTACAGTACATAAACCTCTAAGGCCGATCGCTTCTGCCATCTTCGCTGACCATGCCCACATATTGCTCCTGAATTTTTTGTCAATATTTGGGATAGGTGCTTCTTCAATTATCTTCTGATGTCTTCTCTGGATTGAGCATTCTCTGTCTCCAAGAATCTTCACATGTCCGAACTCATCAGCCAGTATCTGAACCTCAAGATGCCTGGGAGAAGAAATATAATGCTCAAGATACACATCAGACCTTCCGAATGCGGCATTAGCCTCCACACTCACC
>JAGVNP010000295.1 GCA_020053185.1 Deltaproteobacteria bacterium
AAAAAACAGGCAGAGGAGATTCTTAATCAGATTTCATCTGCGGGCCTGAAGCCCCTGTACATGCCTGGGACCGAGCGCACAGTGCTCGGTGCAATCGGCGATGAGCGTAAACTCGGAAGCCTTCACCTTGAAAACAATCCTATTATAGATCGCATCACCCCAATACTTACTCCATATAAGCTGGTAAGCAGAGAGGCACATGCAGCCGATACAATAGTAAAGATAGGCAAGGTTCCGATTGGAGGAAAAAAATTTATTGTGATCGCAGGTCCGTGTGCAGTAGAGAGCAGGCAGCAGATGCTTGCTTCTGCCCAGGCAGTTAAATCTGAAGGTGCACTTTGTTTGCGGGGCGGCGCATACAAACCCCGTTCAAGCCCTTACAGCTTTCAGGGTCTCGGACTTGAGGGATTGAAAATACTGAGTGAGACATCGAAAAAAACCGGCCTTCCTGCAGTCACCGAAGTGGTTGAGACCGAGGATGTAGCAAGGGTTGCAAAATATGCAGCAGCATTCCAGGTCGGTGCGCGCAACATGCAGAATTTCAGACTTCTCAAGGCAGTAGGCAAAAGCCATAAGCCGGTTGTGCTAAAACGCGGCATGGCCGCATCCCTTGAAGATTTGCTACTGGCTGCCGAGTATATTGTATCAGAAGGCAATCCGAATGTAATCCTTTGCGAGCGAGGCATCCGCACATTCGAGACTTCTACACGCAATACGCTTGACCTGAATGCTGTTCCATTTCTTAAACAGCACACACATTTGCCGGTTATTGTAGATCCGTCGCATGGCACCGGGGTGCGGGAATTTGTCGCTCCCATGTCCAAAGCAGCAGCAGCATGCGGCGCAGACGGACTTATCATCGAAGTACATAATGATCCAAAATCTGCTCTTTCCGACGGACATCAATCGCTCGATCCAAAACAATTTGCACAACTAATGAAAGAACTAAAACCTTTTGTCGAGGCTGCAGGAAGAGAGTTTTAAACAACACGGAGAATATTATGACAATAAATGAAGACTATCTTGAATACGTGCTTGATAACCTCGCTGAATTCGGTGAGGTGAGATCAAAAAAGATGTTTGGCGGGGTCGGGCTTTATTTTGGCGGCGTGATGTTCGGCCTGATCGCACAGGATACTCTGTATTTCAAGGTTGATGACTCAAATAGAAAAGACTATGAGTCCCTTGGATATAAATCCTTCAAGCCTTTTGATGACAAAAAAATGATGATGCCATACTATGAAGTGCCAATAGATGTCTTAGACGACCCTGATGAGCTTAGTAGGTGGGCAGAAAAGGCCTACAGGGTTGCGGAAAAAGAAAAGAAGAAAAATAGTAAGAAAAAATGATAATACGGTTCCTTACTGAATGCTGGCAGATTACCACCCAGATGGCTCCTTATCTTCTTTTTGGCTTTCTGATGGCTGGTATACTCGCGGTGTTCCTTTCACCTGAACTAGTAGAACGTCACCTTGGCGGGCGCGGCTTTGGCTCTGTGATCAAAGCCTCTATTTTTGGCATGCCCATGCCGCTGTGTTCATGTGGGGTGATCCCTGTATCTGCATCGCTTAGAAGGCATGGAGCGAGTAAATCCGCAACCATTGCTTTTCTCATCTCTACACCACAGACCGGGGCTGACTCAATGTTGGTCGTCTATGCCTTGCTCGGTCCCATATTTGCTATCATCAGTCCCATTGCTGCTCTTGTCACCGGTCTTTTCGGAGGTGCACTCGTACAAATCTTTGAGGGGAAAAATAATGCGGTATTTTCCAATTCCATACCCTCCCCTGTCACCTGTACTGAGTCTTGCTGCTCTCAAGAAGAAAAGAAAAAGAGCTCTTTTACAAGGATCTTTAATTATGGATTCATCACGCTGCCAAAGGATATCAGTGTTCCACTCATCGTAGGCATTCTGATTGCCGGAGCAATGGGCGTACTTGTTCCGCCTGCCTCCTTGCACGCATATATCGGAGGAGGAATCCTGTCTATCCTGATCCTAATGGCTGCAGGTGTTCCAATTTATGTGTGCGCCACTGCATCTATTCCCATTGCCGCAGGATTTATCCACATGGGTGCTTCTCCAGGTGCAGCACTCGCTTTTCTTATTTCAGGACCAGCCACCAATGCTGCCACATTAACCACGATCTGGAAAATCCTTGGCAAAAAAACCGCTGCAATCTATCTCTTCACCATTGCAATAAGCGCTATTACTTTCGGACTGATGCTCAACTGGATTATACCCGTGATCGGAGACAGTATTCCCACACTTGCCAACCATGCTCATAACGTTGAGCAAGCCGGGTGGTTTTCTCGTGCGAGCGGCATTGTGCTTGTGCTTCTGCTCAGTTATGCGTGCTGGGCAAAACACCATGATCGCGAGAAAAAACATGAGTTAATTGAATCACCAGGTATGCAGCATATCAATCTTTTAGTAAGCGGCATGGACTGCTCTCACTGCGCTGAATCAGTGAAGCAGACAATCTCTCAGCTTCCGGGAATACACTCTGTTGAGGTAGATCTCAAAACAGGAAGAGTTGTTGTAAGCGGGGATCTCATCGACGAGAATCAGGTTATCGATGCAGTGAAAAAACTCGGATATGCTGTTGAGCCAAGTGCAATGGAAAAATCCTGAATCTGGTAAACATTGACTTCTTAACAGCCTGACAAAATAGTGGACATTCAGCATTCGATAGCTATAATAACAGACTCTTTTTTATGAATTAAGGGGGATATATGAGTGATATACTCTTTTACCCAACAGATGGCTCACAGGAAGGTTCGCTGGCAAGCCTCAAGACACTACTCGCTCATCTGAAACACCCTTTTCATAGCAAAGACTCAGTAGGTATAAAACTTCATTGGGGCGAACGCGATAATCACAGCTATCTGCCGCCAGTTTATGCAAGGGAGATCGTGCACTGGCTCCAAAATCATGGAGCAAAGCCTTTTATCTTTGACACCACGGTGCTCTATTCCGGTGGACGCCGCACAGGAAAAGACTCTATTGAAACAGCAGCATCGCACGGATACACAGAAGAATATCTTGGATGTCCCATTGTGATTGCTGACGGCATGGACGGAAGAGATGTTATAGACATACCTGCAGAACTCAACCACTTTGAGACAGTGCAGGTTGCATCCATCATAGAAAAAACAAACGGGTTTGTCATATTCAGCCATTTCAAGGCGCATCTGGCATCAGGCTTTGGCGGCGCCATAAAAAATATGGCTATGGGGTTCGCTTCCAGGGCGCAAAAGCAGCGCATGCATGCAGATGTTCGCCCCAGCCTAAACAAGAACAAGTGCACAAAATGCGGGCTCTGTATTGAGGTATGTCCAACTGGGGCAGCGCAAGTTGGTGATGATGAATATCCAATCTATAATCTCGATGAATGCATTGGATGTGCACAGTGCATCGGACTCTGTCCTGAGATGGCACTCAAGATTACATGGGGAACAAACAAAGAGCCATTTCAGGAAAAACTCATCGAGACTGCATCAGCCATATGGCAATATCTCAAAGATAAAACCGTGCTGGTCAATGCACTCCTCAATATAACGTCTGAGTGCGACTGTCTGCCTGGTAAGCCTGAGTTTATCGCAAAAGACATGGGCTTTGTCGGAGGGTATCATCCGGTGGTCCTTGATGACGAGTCACTTGAGATCATCGGAAAAGAGCCTTTTATCAAAGCACATCCAAAAATCCCCTGGCAGCGGCAGTTCGACTATGCTCGGGAAATAGGATTTTTTGCAGATGAGTAATGCATCGCAGATAAAATTTCTTATCTTTGATGCACTCAACCTGATCCGCCGCGTGTATGGCGCACAACCCGGAGACGACAGTCCTGAAAAAGTAACATCATCCATTTCCACATGCACCTCCTCTCTTGAAAGAGCTTTGATGGAATGCAATCCGACCCATGCGGTTTGCGTGTTCGAGGGTGAGGGAAAAAGCTGGCGCCATGAGCTTTATGCGGATTATAAGGCAGGAAGATCTCCTATGCCAAAAGACCTTCAATCAAACTTAAAAAAATTCAAGACCTCATTCTTTGACCATGGCGTTTCTTCTGTTAGTTTTCCAAACATAGAGGCAGATGATGCGATTGCAACGCTGGCAAGCAAAGTAGCAAATCAGGAAGGCAACGCAACTATTCTCTCCACAGACAAGAGTTTTTTTCAGCTCTTATCTTCACGCATTGTGGTGCGGGATCATTTTAAGAGCCAGGATATTGACGCCTCATATGTAAAAGAAAAATTCGGGGTAGACCCTGGTCAGCTAATTGATCTGTTGGCACTTACCGGCGACAGCACAAACAACATCAAAGGAGTCCCTACGATAGGTCCGAAAACCGCAGTGAAGCTCCTTACCCGGTTTGGCAGCCTGGAAAAATTGCTGTCAGAATCTGTTGAGGGTAAGACTGGCGAAAATCTCCGCAAGCATAAAGAAAATGCGCTTCTGGCAAAAAATCTGATACAACTCAAGACTGACATCTCTCTCGGGATCAATCTCAAGACATTGCGATACATTTCTTAATCAAGACTGGTAAAAATTTCCCTTATTTTCTTTTCGACTCATAGAGATGAAAAGTCTTTCTCATTGCGATATCCATGAGAGTGTTCGGCATGATGGTGTTGAAGACCATTATAACTCGCGCCATGAACGGTATCACATATCTGCTCTTTGCTCTTCTTTTGACAATAATTTTTTCTACCAGTTTTGCAATCTCTATGGGTTCGATCTCGGACATGGCAAAAAAAGGACTGTATTCATTATTCTTAAGCCATCTATGCGTGGAGGCATATAAGGATTTTTCCTGATCCACCTCTTCCAGCGATGAGATCGCTTTTGTGTGAAATTCAGTTTTTATTGCGCCTGGTTCTATGAGAAATACTTTTACCCCCAGCACTCCAAACTCAACCCGCATGACATCGGAAAGCGACCGTATGGCTGCCTTTGTGGTTGCATAAAGGCCAGACCACGGAGACGATAGTCTGCTCATCATTGATCCGATATTGATTACCTTGGCCTTATTCTTGATGAGCTGCGGTAGAAAAGCCTTTGTAACTGCAAGCATTCCAAAAATATTTACCTCATACTGCTGCTTGATCTGCACAAGGCTTAAATCCGCCAGAAACCCGACCTGACCATAACCGGCGTTATTCACCAGCACATCAATTCCATTACCATCTGTGAACGCGAGCGCCTTTTCGGTTGCATTGCTTATATCCTGTTCATTTGTAATATCGAGTTTGAGTGTTTGCAGATGCCAGTTATTTTCTAAAGCCTTGTCCTTAAGTTCATCTAATGCGCTCTGATTTCTGCCTGTTGCAATTACCTCATATCCCTGGGCTGCGAGGTGCTCGGCGCATGTTTTTCCTATTCCTGATGTTGCTCCGGTGATGAAAACTGTCGTCATTTTTTCTCCTTCAGAATTACTCATACCTGAGCGCTTCGATCGGATTCATCTGGGATGCCTTGTTTGCAGGCCAGAGACCGAATCCGATTCCGACTGCTACAGAAAATATGGTTGCAAGGGCTATAGAAGATGCAGATACCTTTATTGCCCATCCGGCAATGGCAGACAAAATAGCTGCAATACCTGAACCGACCAGGATTCCAGCTATGCCACCGATGAATGTCATGACTATTGCTTCTACAAGAAACTGAATAAGTATATCTTTCTTGCGAGCCCCTATTGCCTTCCTAAGACCGATCTCCCGCGTCCTCTCTGTTACCGAGACAAGCAGAATATTCATGATGCCTATGCCGCCAACCAGAAGGGATATGGCTGCAATAGATCCCAAAAGCAGTGTCATGGTTTTTGTGGTGCTTTCAAGCATTTCCTTGATCTCTGTTGTATTAAAGATTTCAAACGAATCTTCTTCTTTTCCATTCAAATGATGACGCTGCTTGATCAGATCGGTTATTGCTATCCGCGCATCTTCTATCAGACGCACATCCTTGACCTCTACCTCGATCTCATCAATATAGTCTTTTCCCAGCACCCGGTACATTGCGGTTGTTATCGGGATTGTCACGATATCGTCCTGATCGCGCGGACCCCATGAACCTTTTTGAGGAGACACCCCGATCACTTTGAAGTTTATGCGGTTTATCTTCACTGTTGCACCAACAGGATTTATATTGCCAAACAGTTCCCGTGCAACAGTTGTACCGATCACAACCACCTTGTTACGAGTCCTTAAATCTGCTTCTGTAAAAAATTCTCCGAATGTGGGAGCTGCATTATGCATAGAAGCATAACTGACTCCGACACCTCTCACCTGCGTGTTCCAATTTTTGTTGCCATATACGATCTGTGCACGTCCGCTCACAGAAGGGGAAACGCTTTTCACCTGGGGTATTGTTTCAATTTCTTCCGCATCTTTGATGCTGAAACGTGTCACAGTACCTGATTCTAATGAAACGCCGTGCATCCGCATTGAGCCAGGATGAACCACCAATAGGTTTGATCCGAGAGAAGAAAGTCTCTGAGAAATAGATTCTTTTGCTCCTTCACCAACAGCAAGCATGGCAATAACAGCGCCCACGCCGATAAGAATTCCTAGCATTGAAAGAAAAGATCGCATCTTGTGAGAAAACACCGAGTAAAACGCCTGCTGTATATGCTGGGCAAATTTTATTCTATTGCGAACTGCTCGTGATTCAGAAAAAACAGCATCAAGAGAGATGTCATTATCAGCTCTTTGTTTTACTGCCCCCTCTGTCTCATTACGTTTATCCGAGACAATCTCTCCGTCGCGCATTAGGATAACACGCTGAGCGTGCTCTGCAATCTCCTGTTCGTGGGTAACCATCACAATGGTTTTCGCGCTTTTGTTCAGATCCTTTAGGATCGCAATGATCTCTTCAGAGCTTTTTGTATCCAGATTTCCTGTGGGCTCGTCAGCAAATATAATCAAAGGATCGTTTACCAATGATCGTGCAATCGCTACCCTCTGCTGCTGACCCCCGGAAAGCTCATTGGGCTTGTGTGACATTCTATCTGATAAACCCACCTCCTTAAGTTTTTCTTCTGAGATACCCTTCTTTTTACCGCTGTAAAAAAGAGGCAGTTCAACGTTTTCCATGGCACTCATTCTGGGAAGCAGATGGAATTGCTGAAATATAAACCCTGCCATGTAATTTCGTAAGGTAGATAGTTCATCATCGGAGAGGCTGTCAATAGATCTGCCGCCTAAATAATATGATCCGCTATCAGGCCGGTCCAGCAGCCCTAGCACATGAAGCAGGGTGGATTTGCCGGAACCGGAAGGGCCCATAATGGCTACAAATTCTCCAGGCAAAATTTTAAGAGACACATCTTTAAGTGCCTGAACGCTCACATCTCCCATCTGGTATGTCTTGTTTATATTTAGCAGCTCAATCATTTACTGTGCGTCCTTTTTCGTCTCATTGTCTTTTTTTCTCGAAGGGAAGAACGGATTATTTGCAGTCTCACCGTCTGATAGCTCATATTTCTGGGAGACAATCACCACAGTATCGTTCTCAGTCAGTCCTGCGACAACCTCAACATTTTCACCATTTGATACCCCTGTCTCAATAGCTTTCCGGACAGGCTCTTTGTCCTGGCCTTGACTTACCATCACAAATAAACCTTTGTTATCCTGTCCGAGTGCCTTCAATGGAATCAGCAAGGCATGATCCTTTTTATTTTCAATGATCTCCACATTTGCACTCATGCCTGAACGGAATATGTCCGGAACAGATTTGGGCACAATATCAACCTTATAAATAGTGACATTATTCACAACAGTGGATTCGTAAGAGATATGATCGACCTTTCCGTCCACATTGACTTCAGGATATGCATCCAGCTTTATGGTTGCATTCTGCCCTACTTTAACTTTGCCGATATCTGTCTCATCAACTTCTGCCTGCACAATAAGGCGGTCTGAAAGCACTATCACTGCATCACTCGCAGAAATGGTTTGTCCCGGTTCAACTGACCTCACGATCACCTCTCCGTTTATCGGCGCAACCAGCGGCGTCGCCTTATAGACCTTCTTCCAATAATCCATGGTCTCTTTGCCCTGAAGCCTCGCAGCATCAAGAAGCGTGGCGCGCTCTGTAGAACTCATCAATGCCAGAACCTGGCCGGTTTTAACCTTTTCTCCCTCTTTCACCAGGATCTCTTCGATGCGCCCCCCGATCGGAGGCTTTATCTCCAGGCGGTTTTGAGGCTCTACTGTGCCAGTGGTTGATATGGATGTCTGAATGCTGCCGTATACGGGCTTTATGAACTCAGATACTTGAGCTTCCTTCTTGTCACCTTCGGTCCGCTTAATAACAACGAACAGCACCAAAAGACAGATGAACCCTATACCGATAAACAATATCTTTTTATTCATGATCGAGAGTCTCCCCTTTTGCCTGTAGCCAGTAGGCTTCTTTGATCTGGGCATTTGCCTTTGCATTTAGATATGACTTGCGAGAACTCACAAGATTGTTCTCAATAATTATCCAATCATCAAAGGAGGTTAGTCCCGTTGAATACTGCGCATTGGCTATTGTTGCCCGTTCCTCTGCTGCATCCAGATATTTCTTCTGCACCGACACCGCTTCTGCAGCATCCTTAAATGTTTTCCACATCTCGGCCAGTGTATAGACAATCTTGTTGCGGGTACTTTGCTCATCAGCCTTGGCCTGATTCAACTGCGCCTCTGCTTGATTAATTTGCGCTTTTTTCTTTCCGCCTTCAAAAAGCGGTACAGATAGATTCAAACCTATAGACCACTGGTCATCTTCCGGCGGCCAGTCAGATGAATTTCTTCCGGCAGATCCTTCCAGAAAAAGCTCTGGAAAAAGATCTGCCCTTGCTGATTTTACACCCAGTTTCGCTGCATTGCTTTGCGCAATAAATCTTTTCATCTCCGGTGCATTCTCGGCCAGAACCTCAAAATCCGGGCTTACCTTCGGATCAATAATTGAAAAATCTCCTGTTGCAGTAACAGGCTCAAAATGTTTTCTTCCTAATTCTTTTATTAATTCCCTCTGTGCCAGGCCAAGATCTCTCTTTGCCTGCGCAGCATCGAACTCTGCCTGTGCCAGATCAGCCTCAGCAGTCAGCAGAGCGCCTTTATGCTCTCTGCCTGCTTCATATCTGAGCCTCACCAGATCCAAGTTCTGCTTCCTTCTAAGCGCGATCTTCTCTGTTAAGGCCAAAAATTCCTGCGCTTTCAAAACTCCGACAAATGCGATCCTCAACTGCAGCCGCACATCTGATGATACTTCCATAGCGCTGTATTCGGATGCGCTCAAAGTCTCTTCGGCAGCCTTTATGTTATTAAAAGTCTTGAGTCCGTCAAAGAGCGTTTGAGAGCCTGTTATTGAATATGAATAAGACTCACTGTCCTGCGATGTGTCTTCCCTGCCTGATTTTCCGGTGCTTGCACCTGCACTTATTTGTGGAAAAAGCGAGCTTTGTGCAATCGTCTTTTCTGCCTGGGACTGTTTTACCTTTTCTGAGGCAGAGATAATATCAGGATGATTTTTTGCAGCCTCTTTGACACAATCATCCCAGGTGAGTACAGACTTGTCTCCAGCCCGCGCAGCAGAAAAACCAAGACCTAGCAACATCAGGAAGATGCCAAACAAGACGGTTTGCTTATGCATGTTATTTTCCCTCGATCTTTTTAGAAAAACTTTTCTTGATAGCAGATATATTCTGTTCAACCTTTCCTAAAAATTGCGAAAAATCATCAGCAGGTATAAGGCTCACTATTTTTCTCTCCCCCGGAGGACCTGAAAAAACAATGAGCTTGTCGCCGGTTTTGATCTGCATCGACTTTCTCACCTCTGACGGAATCACAACCTGACCACGCTCACCGACCGTGACGATACCAAAAATCTTCGGAAAGTCTTTCATCACTTCTCCTTCTGGTAGGATTTGTATGAAAAGTATGTATTATCATGTAATGCAATACCACGAAAAAACAGAAAGTCAATAGGTCAGTTTTCAGATGAAGACTCGTAAAACGTAATTCGTGATTCGTAAAATGTTAAATGAATGCAAAGTTCGGGTTACTAATTACGGATTACGAATTACGAATTCTTATTTGCCTGCAGCATTGGCTGAGTTGGCCACTTCCAGACGATCGGAAAAGTAATGTCTGATAACCAACCTGGAAAACATGTTTGCCCTTATCCAAAAACGGTCTTTGAGAACCAGGGCACATGCAATAGAGATCTCTTCTCCGGTATTGGGGTTCTGGGCATACCCTACGAACCAGTCCCTCTTTCCCGTAGGCTGATCACCGTCAATGCTTCCGCTCTTTGCGCCTATGACAATATTT
>JAGVNP010000140.1 GCA_020053185.1 Deltaproteobacteria bacterium
CGAATTAAGCAAAGAGGAATCTGATCCTGAGCGCCGCAAAGAATTGGAAGAAATGGCCGAGATCTGCAGGCATGTACCCAAAAATCCTGCCCGCACTTACCGTGAAGCTCTCCAGAGCATGATGTTCTTGCAGATCGCGGTTTGCACAGAGTCCTATGAGAATGCGATCTCCCATGGACGCCTCGATCAGACATTATATCCATATTATAAGAGGGATAAAGAGGCCGGTATAATTGATTACGACAAAGCAAAAGAACTGCTTGCCTTATTTATCCTCAAAATGGACGAGGTTATCCTGGTAAACGACGGCGATACGTACTTAAGAATCGGAAGACTTTTTGAGACCATGTCTGTAGACCAGGCGATTACAGCCGGAGGTCTTGGCAGAGACGGTAAAGACGCTACCAACGATCTCACCTATATGCTGCTCGATATTTGCGAGTTGCAGCCTTACGCCTGCAATATGACGGCGAGGATTCATAAGGACAGTCCTCCTGAATATTTGGATAGGCTTGCAGAGGTATATATCAACGGCGCGCCAATGCCAGCTTTGTACAACGATGAAATCTACCTTAAAACTCTGGCAAAGCATTACCCCACCACCCCTGTAGAGGATGCGAGGAATTACGCAGTAATCGGATGCGTTGAGCCAAATGTGTCTTTTGATCATTTTGGCAATACTGACTGTGCCAACGTGAACGTTACCTTGCCTTTCTTGCAGGCGCTCAAAGGCGAAGAAGACGATTTGTGGAACTTTGGCTTCGTTGATCAGATGGAAAAGATGACCACCAAATTTTTCGAATACAACTGCAGAAGGGACAATAAACCTTCCAAGTATATCCTTTCAAAGTATATGAACGCTCAGAAAAAATTCAAGAAGAAGAGGGCCGCTACACCTAAACCGCCCGCGAATATGGATGAGTTGATTTCGCGTTTCCAGGCGCGTCTCAATTTCCTGACCAACTCCATATTGACCGATCACCAGGCTATTGAGAAGGTGATTAGCGAAAACTTTACCACGCCCCTTTCATCCACACTCTTTCCTAGCTGTATCAAAAACGGAAAAGACCTGTGCCAGGGCGGTGCCACAGTAAACAGCAGCGGCATTCAGGCAGTAGGAATTACGGATGTTGCGGATTCGCTGTTTGCCATCAACGAGGTGGTATTCAAGAATAAGCTGTATTCAATAAGCGATGTCATCAACGCCATTAACGACAACTTCGAAGGGGAATACAATCAGCATGTAAGGCAAGCTCTGCTTGCTGTGCCGAAATTCGGTCATGACGGTTCCAGCGAAGCTGTTGAATGGGTGAACAAAACATTGCAGATTTACTGCAACGCTCTTAAGTCGGTGAAGAACTGCTCACGTAACGGCATATACACTGCCGGATATTATGCTCTGAACGTAAATGATGTTTACGGGAAAAAGACGTCGGCCTTGCCTTCAGGCAGATTGGATGGTGTTTCTCTTGCCAACAGTATTACCCCTCATTATGGAATGGAGACATCGGATCTGCTGTCATCACTAAATGCTGTGGCTGGTGCTGATTTTGTAAACTATGCCCCAAATGGCACCACGGTTACGTTCACTGTTGACTCGGCACTGTTCCAGGGTAAGGAAGGAGTCAAAAATCTGGCCGGCATAATCACTACGTACTTCGACAAAGGCGGAATGCAGTTCCAGCCCAATGTTATAGACAGACAGATACTACTGGACGCATACGACCATCCGGAAAAATACCCGCACCTCCTGGTTCGTGTTGCCGGTTACTGCTCATACTTTAATGATCTTTCAGATGATTTGAAAAAGATCATCATCAACAGAACCTGTTATTGTTAAACAAGGATTTTGCATCAGACAGGAACTCCCTGCCTTTAAGGGTAGGGAGTTTTTAATCTATATAATTCAACTGGTCAGGACGAGAGGATTTGAACATCCGACCACCTGAACCCCATTCAGAACAATGGAGATTACGTAAACCGTTGATATGCAGTATAAATATGTAAGTGTCACATTTTGTCACATCCGAATTGGTGACTTCTGAGATATACCTGTAAACATAATGATCTGTACTTTTTTGTAGTCGTTCTTGATAGAGCATATTGAAAGCAATTGCAAAGAGATGACACAAAATTGTCCAATCTAAAAAAAATGTTACGAATATGTGGAACATTTTACCGATAGATCTGACTTACACCTTACGTTAAAGCCCTGACAAAGCAAGGATCTAAGATAATGAACCAGAGTTGGTACTATATTTGCTAGAGTATATACTGAAAAGCTTCAACATGTGGGATGGTAAAATATAAATGTCTGATCATTTAGGTGAAGAGTGCGGCATATTCGGCATATTTGGTGATGAAAAAGCTGCGGAAAAAACCTATCTCGGTCTTTATGCGCTCCAGCACAGGGGACAGGAAAGCTCTGGCATTGCAGTATCAGACGGCAATGAGATATTGCTACATAAGGGCCTTGGCCTTGTGCGCTCAGTATTCTCTGATCCTGCAATTATGTCATCCCTAAAAGGAAATGCTGCAATAGGCCATAACCGGTATTCCACACGCGGCACTA
>JAGVNP010000027.1 GCA_020053185.1 Deltaproteobacteria bacterium
ACACCGAAACCATGTTCCGCATCATCCAGTCAATTCCATCGCCAAAGGTTGAACCACTGAAACAATGGCTGGCAAAAGTCGGCAGGGAGCGGCTTGAGGAGATTGAGAACCCCGAGCTTTCCATGGAGCGGATGCAGGCGCTGTATGAGCAAAAAGGGTATCCGAAAGAGTGGATTGACAAACGGATGCGCGGCATTGCCGTCCGGCAGGATTTGACTGACGAGTGGAAAAATCGTGGAGCCAAGACCAGGCTGGAATATGCGCTACTGACCAACGAGATCATGCAGGGGGCGTTTGATCTGAAGGTGGATGAATATAAGCAGGTGAAAGGATTGGCACGGGAGAATCTGCGCGACCATATGACTGATATTGAACTGATTCTGACCATGCTTGGCGAGGCAACCACCACCAGGCTGCATCGTGACCGGGATTCACAGGGGCTTGAACCGCTGAAGAAAGATGCCCAGGAAGGCGGTGCGGTTGCCGGCAGAACCCGCAGGGACATTGAAAAGCGCTCAGGGAAATCGGTGGTAGTGGGTGAAAATTTCAAGAGGTTGACCGTTAATAGAATGAAAAGGATATCCTGACGTGGGTGCGTCCGGGTATCCGTCCATAAATAGGTAAATAGCTGCCATCAACAAATGGAATTGCCCGCTTTTTTATGTTCATGCAGGGGCATTATTATCCAAATCGTAAAACTCAGGGTAAACGCAGGACTATCAATCCGTAATAAAAATAATTGTAGTTCAACCTCCCATATGTTATTCAAAGCTAATTATAAATCTCCCAGGTATGATCCACAGCCCGTATGATACATCTTAATTCTATGGATAAACAAATAACACATGAGCAGATTTTTAATGCGACGAGTAACGGCGTAGTGGTAACGGATGCATTAGGGGATATCATCTATATTAATAAGCAAGCAGAAAATATCCTTGGCCTTAGCAGTAAAAAGCACACCGGAATTTTTATTACTGAGCTCCTGCCATTAACCGGTCCTCAGGTTATGGAATGCCTGAGAACCGGCAAGTCAAAGTTAGGCCATCACATCATCGGAAAGAAGGTCGATCTGGTGCTCAATATCACCTTGATTCGCCTGGGTAAGCAAATTCAAGGGGCAGTGTGCAATTTTCAGGAAATGAAGCAATTTGAAAGTTCGGCTAAAAAGCTAGATTTATACAGGTGTCTGAATCGTCAGTTAGAAACCATTTTTAATGCTTCTTCCGACGGGATTTGGGTCTGCAACGGTCAGGGCAGAGTTATCGATATCAATAAAGCCTCGGAGGAGCTTAATGGAATTCAGGCAAAACATATCATTGGCAAGAACGTATCCGATCTTGTCAATGGCGGTTTGTTTGATCGTTCGGTCACCCTGGAGGTTCTGGAAACCAAGCGCCAAGCCAGTGTTATCCAGCATATAAAACAGACGAATAAAATTTTACTGGTTACCGGTACACCTGCCTTTGACGATGGTGGAAATATTTTTCTCGTGGTGGTTAATGAACGAGATATGACCCAATTGAACGCTATGCAGGAGCAGATGGAACAGTCCCGTATGGTCACGGAAAAAATCAAAGAAGAACTTGCTGAGCTCAGCCTGTTGGAGCTGAAAGATCAGGAGATCGTAGCGGAAAATAAAGATATGCGGCAAGTACTGCTCCATGCCCTCAAACTTGCTCATTTGGGGGCTTCCAATATTTTGATCCTGGGAGAATCCGGAACCGGCAAGGGGATTTTAGCCAAATTCATTCATAAGAACAGCGATCGCAGCAAGAAACCTTTTATTCAGATCAACTGTGCGGCTTTGCCGGAAAACCTTCTGGAAGCCGAACTCTTTGGTTACGAGAAGGGTGCTTTTACCGGCGCCCGGCAGGAGGGCAAAGCCGGTCTCTTCGAACTGGCCCAGGAGGGAACGCTCTTTTTGGATGAAATCGGCGATCTACCCCTTTTGCTTCAAGCCAAGCTCTTGAAATATTTGGATGATCATGAAGTGATGCGCCTGGGAAGCCTCAGCTCCCGAAAAATTGACTGCACCATCATCGCCGCAACAAACATGGATCTGGAATCTCTGGCGAAAAAACGCAAGTTCCGTCAAGATCTGTTTTACCGGCTGAGCGCCTTCACGCTTCGGATTCCACCGCTTCGGGAAAGGCCCGAGGATGTCTTTGAACTTGTCCGCCACTTGCTTCGAAAATACAACGATACCTATCGGTTGAAAAAGCGCATCTCCACCGATGCCGTTCGCAATCTTCAATCATATCCTTTCCCCGGGAATGTGCGGGAACTCGAAAATATTCTCAAACAAACGGTTGTGATGAGTGAAGAGGATGTACTGGATACTTCTGTTTTTAAAACCTTTGAAAGCGGATCAGGACAAGGGGCTCCCTCCGGCAATATAAAAACAGATGAAACAGGGTTGCAGAAACAGGTGTTTGCCATTGAAAAAGAAATCCTGAAAGATGCTGCTTCAAGGTGCAAATCCACAAGAGAGCTGGCAAGCTATCTGCGAATAAGCCAGCCGACAGTGGTCCGAAAGATGAAAAAGCACGGCCTTTCGGGTTGATTCAATTTTAAATCGATTAATTTGTAATCAATTGATATTAAAGATGATCTGAAAAGAAAGAAGCGATCCAAAAACGGATCAGGCTCAACATAAAGATTTTACAGTATATTTTATACTAGTCCGATGCGTTTCTGAATCAATAGGCCAGTGCATTCCAAACCCTAAAAATCTTATAACCATATGTTATCAAACCCATATTCCTCCATAAAACCGCTTTTGGTACGTCTATTGCTTACCTTAATTAGTTTAACCGAAGTAGGCAGATGAAGGGAGAATAGGAGGAAATGACAAGATGAAGGTCAATAACAAGTCACTCGGTGAATTGAGAAGCACGGTCATGGCAAAGGGCTTTGTCAGCGGCAAGCCTATATATATAGCCTCTGCAAAAGGTGCGATGATCTATGACGTGGAAGGCAATGAATACATTGATTTCGGCGGAGGCATTGCTGTTATGAACGTAGGGCATTCCAACCCCAAGGTGGTGAAGGCCATCAAGGACCAGGCTGAGAAATTCACCCATGCCTGCTTCATGGTCATACCCTATGAGGTTGCAGTGAAGCTGGGCGTGAAGCTCTGTAAGATCGCCCCTGGCAAGACCCCGAAGCGTGCAATGCTCATCAACAGCGGCGCCGAGGCCGTAGAGAACGCGGTAAAGATCGCCCGTTACTATACCAAGAAGCAGGGCATCATAGTTCAGGACCATGCCTTCCACGGCAGGACCCTGCTGTGCATGACAATGACCAGCAAGGCGAAACCCTACAAGTTGGGTTTCGGGCCTTTTGCCCCGGAGATCTACCGCATTCCGAACGCCTATTGCTACCGCTGCTCCTTCGGGCTCACATACCCGAAGTGTGATTGCGCCTGTGCCGATTATCTGAAGGACTTCTTCGGCAAGATCGCTCCCGATATGATTGCCGCCCTCGTGGTCGAGCCCGTGCAGGGCGAGGGTGGATTCATTGCTCCGCCGAAGGAATACTTCACAAAGATTGCCAAAATCTGCAAGGACAACGGCATCCTCTTCATAGCGGATGAGATCCAGTCAGGTATGGCAAGGACCGGTGGCCAGATGTTCGCCATCGAGCATTGGGGCGTGGAGCCCGATCTGATAACCGTTGCCAAGAGCCTTGCAGCCGGCCTGCCGCTCTCCGCCGTGGTGGGCAAGCAGGAGATCATGGACTCGGTACATCCCGGGGGTATTGGCGGCACCTACGGCGGCAACCCGGTATGTTGTGCGGCGGCCCTGGCAGTATTAGAGGTCTATGAGGAAGAGAAGATTCTCGACAAGAGTGAAAAGCTCGGCAAGAAGCTCAGGAAATACTTCAAGGAACTCAAGAACAAGCATGAGATCATCGGTGAAGTGAGGGGGCTCGGCCCCATGTTGGCCCTGGAGTTGGTCAAGGACCGCAAGACCAAGGA
>JAGVNP010000337.1 GCA_020053185.1 Deltaproteobacteria bacterium
CAGATCATGGCCTAAAATATGACTATAGAAATTTTAATTGGCACAGGGGGTCTTTTACTTTCGGTTCTCACCTATTTTGCTGGCGTTCAGCGAACTCAAAAACGACTCTCAAAAGATGAAAGAAACTCTCGAATTCAAGAAGTGCTGAATAAATACATGGGGTTTCGGCGAACTAATTATACCGATGGACTCGATGGACTAAAAAAAGCAGGCATCGCCACATTGACTTCTGACAGCGAGATGAGGGAACTCATCGATCTTATTGTCAAACATGGCGAAGACAGTCCTCTGGGAGGTAAGGCCCATCTTTTCAACACTGTTGATCTCAAAGCTTTTTTTGACTATGCAGTGAAGAATCAGATTGATTTTTTTAGCGTTAAGCTAGAAGACATTATCATCAAAGCTAGAAACGAGGGATAATGACTCGTTCCGCTAGATTGTCAAAGAGTCAATCACGTGACAAAGTCTCTTCTCTTGAACTGCGCATTATATATATTGTAAGAGATACTTCTGTATGAAAAATTTGAAAGTAAAGCCTAGGTCTGATGAGACGCTCGACAAGCTGAAGTGCGGGGATCTGTATGTGTTTCAAAAAGAAAAGGGGTACAGGTTTTCTTTGGACGCATACCTGCTTGCAGCCTTTGTCCATGAGCTGCCTGAAACGAAAGTTTTAGAGATCGGCACCGGCTCTGGCGTGATCGCAATAATGTTAGCAGCCATCAAAAAATTAAAAGTCACAGGCATCGAGGTACAAGGCGAGATGGCTGAAATGGCAAAGCGTTCTGTGAAAATGAACCGCCTCCAAAAGACGATAGAAATCATCGATGCAGACATAAAGACTCTTGAAGGGCTTCACGGGTTTGATGCAGTGGTGACAAATCCGCCGTACAGGCCCATAGCCACAGGCAGGGTAAACCCAAATCCAAACAAGGCCATTGCCAGGCACGAGATACTTCTTGATCTTGATACCTTATTAAAACACGCATATTCGAGCCTTAATCCAGGCGGTCGCTTATACATCATCTATCCTGCATGGAGATTGTCTGACCTGATCTCTGCCATGCGCTTGCACAAAATAGAGCCCAAGAGGATCGTGCCGGTTTATTCCAGAGAATCAGAAGAAGCCGTGCTATGTCTGGTGAGCGGAATAAAAGATGGCGGAAAAGACATAACCTTTGACCCGCCCTTTATTATCTATTCAGGAAAGAAATACTCTGGGCAGGCAGAGCTAGTATTTGATAACTTACGCATAACTCAGGGTAATTGAGCGCCAGCACCAAATAAACCTTGATTTTAGGCATAGGCTCGTTGTAAAGGGCAACAGAGAAAAACTATTACGAGAGGTTTGTCCATGAAGATAGAGCTGAATGATCTGGGTTCTCATACCAAAAAAGTGGAAGTGCTGATCCCAAAAGAGACGGTAAAAGAAAAGGCAGAAGAGATCTACGCCGAAGTCCTGAAATTCGCACAGATAAAAGGATTCAGGCGCGGCAAAGCCCCAAGGCATGTAATGAAATTGCACTACGGCGATTATATCAACAGCGAGCTTTCAAAAAAGCTGATTACCGAAAGCCTTGATCAGGTGGTAAAAGAAAAAGAGCTGGTAGTGGTTTCTACCCCTGAGATCGACAGCGAACCTCCAAAAGAAGATGAGGACTTCAAGTTCTCTGCAAAGTTCGATGTAAAACCAGAAGTGAAGCTTGAAAAATACAAAGGCTTTGAGCTTGAAAAGGTAAAAAGTGATGTAAAAGACGAGCTTGTAGGTGAAACGCTCAAACGTTTTCAGGAAGTATATGCATCGGTTGAAGATGCCAAAGACGCTGATTATCAGGTGCAGGCCGGGGATTACGCAGTGGTAGATATTGCATGCGAATCCCATCCACAGGTGAACAGAGGAAACATCACGGTTGAGGCAGGCAGAAAAGGCGTTGTCCCTGGAGTGGATCAGGCAGTTGTAGGAATGAAGGCTGGCGAGGAAAAGACTCTGGAAGTTGAATTCCCCGAAGACCATTTCATAGAAGAGATGCGGGGGATCAAGGCATCTGTAAAGGTGACAATAAAAAATATAAAACACAGGGAGATCCCGGAACTCAATGATGAGTTTGCAAAAAAGGTTCGCCCTGAAGTTCAAACCCTTGATGATCTTAAAAAAGTGGTAAGCGATGAGCTTGTCGCACGCACAGAGCAAAACAGCAAGCTCAAGATGGAGCGGGACGTGGTAGATAAATTAATAGAGGCAAATCCGATGGAAATCCCTGAGTCCATGGTTCAGCTGCAGGCAAGCATGATGCTGCAGGATACGTCCCGCCGCCTCTCTGTGCAGGGCATGAAGATACAGGATCTCTACCCTGACACTGCAAGTCTCAGGGATGATTATATGAAGGCAGGAGAACGCATGGTGAAACAGAGCCTGATCATCGATGCAATAGCCAAGGCCGAAGGTATTGAGGCAAGTGATGCTGAGGTTGATGCAGAGATCGGTCAGATGGCGGGCAAATATAACATGACCATGGAACAGACAAAAAAGGCCATGGAAGAACAGGGCATGGCAGAGAATATAAAGTTTGGGCTTGTAGAAAAGAAAGTGCTGGATTATATTATAAGCAATTCCCAGGTAAAAGAAGTAGAAAAACCGGAGGCAAAAGACGAATGACCTTGGTTCCGATAGTAGTGGAACAAACCGAAAAGGGCGAGCGCGCATACGACATATTTTCCCGGCTCTTAAAGGACAGGATCATCATCTTAGGCGGCGAGATTAACGATGATGTGGCGAATCTCATTGTTGCCCAGTTGATCTTTCTCGAATCAGAAGACCCTGACAAGGACATTTTCTTCTACATCAATTCTAACGGAGGGGTTGTTACCTCAGGAATGGCAATATACGACACTATGCAGTATATCAGACCAAAGGTCAGCACAATCTGCATAGGACAGGCTGCATCTATGGCAGCAGTGCTTCTTGCAGCAGGCCATCCGGGAATGCGGTTTGCCCTTCCCCACTCCAGAATACTACTCCACCAGCCTCTTGGCGGTGTGCAGGGCCAGGCATCTGATATTGATATTCAGGCCAAAGAGATTTTACGATTAAAAGAAGATCTTTCAAATATTCTGGCCAAGCATACAGGCCAGCCTATAGAAAATCTTAAAAAAGATACTGACAGAGATTTCTATATGACTGCCCAAGATGCAAAACAGTATGGCGTAATCGATGGCGTGATTACAAAAAGACAAGCAGAAACAAAGGGAGAAGATCGTGCCAAAGAGTAATGACCCGAACGGGCTGGGACTTCACTGCTCTTTTTGCGGAAAATCGCAGACTGAAGTCAGAAAGCTGATTGCCGGCCCTGATGTGTATATATGTGACGAGTGCGTCACGCTTTGCAACGAGATTATTGCGGAAGAAGACATCCATCATCACAAACATCTTCGCTCTACTGCCAGGGTTCCAAAACCGTCCGAGATCAAGGCTATTCTTGATGAATATGTCATAGGCCAGGACCATGCAAAGAGAGTGCTCTCGGTCGCAGTGCATAATCACTACAAAAGGATCGAATCAAATACGAACCCAAAGGGCATAGAGATCAGCAAGAGCAATATCGTCCTTATCGGACCAACCGGCACGGGAAAAACGCTTCTCGCTCAGACTTTGGCGAGAATTCTGGATGTGCCATTTACCATTGCAGATGCGACCACGCTCACCGAGGCAGGCTATGTGGGTGAAGATGTGGAAAATATTATCGCAAACCTGCTTCAGAATGCTGATTACGATGTGGAGAGAGCGCAGAAGGGAATCGTATACATAGACGAGATCGACAAGATCGCTTCCCGAGGAGACAGCCCGTCAATAACCAGAGATGTTTCTGGCGAAGGCGTGCAGCAGGCATTGCTGAAACTTATTGAAGGCACAGTAGCCGCGATCCCTCCAAAAGGCGGAAGAAAGCATCCCCAGCAGGAATTCATCCAGGTGGATACTTCTAACATCCTGTTTATCTGCGGCGGGGCATTTGTGAATCTTGACAAGATCGTCTCAAAGAGGCTCAATAAAAAGACCATGGGTTTCGGCGCAGACATAAAGACCAAGGACGAAAAAAAGATTGGCACTCTCTTAAAGCATGTGCAGCCGGAAGACCTGATAAAGTTTGGAATGATTCCGGAATTTATCGGAAGACTCTCTGTGATTGCCACACTCAATGAGCTGGATGAGAATGTCCTTATTACAATACTCAAAGAGCCGAAGAATGCTCTTGTAAAACAGTATAAGATGCTCCTGGAGCTTGAAGGTGTTAATCTTAACTTTACCGATGATGCCTTGAAAACCATTGCAGAGATGTCAATGAAGAGAGGCTCCGGAGCAAGAGGACTTCGCTCTATCATGGAAGAGATCATGCTTGACGTCATGTACGATATCCCGGACATGGAAGGCGTGGAGGAATGCATCATAGGCAAAGATGTGGTGTTAAAAAAACAGCCGCCTGTGATTGTGTATGAAAGAAAACAAAGCATAGCTCATTAGCCAGCCGTTATAAATTTGCACAGAATTTCACAAAAAATTCTAATTGACAAAAAATGCAGACCATGAACGCGATAAGGATATTCCAGGAAAATATGCGGATAAAAAAATTACAAAACCCATCAATTGAGGTGTTGACAGTAAAAATAAATACTGCTAGTTTTGGGATGCCTCAAAATGAAGGCGTAAAATAACTTTTAAGGAGGGAACCTTGACAAAGACAGATTTGATAGCAATTGTAGCGAAAAAAGGCGGATTGTCCAAAGCTGGGGCAGAGAAAGCAATTAAAGCAGTACTTGATGGTGTTACCGGCGCATTGGCAAAGAATGACAAAGTTACTTTGGTTGGCTTTGGAACATTCGAAGTAGCCAAGAGGGCTGCAAGAACTGGCGTAAACCCAAGAACAAGACAGCCGATCAAAATCAAAGCATCTAAAGCTATTCGCTTTAAGGCTGGCAAAGCTTTAAAGGGCTCCGTAAACAAGTAAAAAAATCTGTTCTTCTTGTTTCTGCCAAAAGGTAGAAATAGAACAGATAATGGGCGGGTAGCTCAGTTGGGAGAGCACCGGCCTTACAAGCCGGGGGTCACAGGTTCAAGCCCTGTTCCGCCTACCAAAGATCTTTATTTATTCGGGGGGCGTAGTTAAGTTGGTTATAACGCCGGCCTGTCACGCCGGAGGTCGCGAGTTCGAGTCTCGTCGCTCCCGCCAGAATTTGGGCTCATATCTATCCTGATAAGAAATCGGGGTAGATATGGGTTTTTGTTTTTTAGAAAAAACCATAAGGTATCATCCGACATGAACAGAAGATGCATCTCTCTTTATTCCACCGGCCTTGATAGTCTCCTCGCAGTAAAAACATTGGAAGCACAGGGAATCGAGGTAATTCCTGTCTATTTTGCCACCCCCTTTTTCGGTTTCCATGCCTTGCGAAATCCAGATTTATTTATTGAAGCACATGCTAATAAATATGGGATACGTCCGACCGTGATAGATTATACGGATGCATTCATACCTATACTTATGCACCCGGCACATGGGTATGGCAAGCATATGAACCCCTGTATTGACTGCAAGATCGGAATGCTTAAACAAGCCAAGAATCTTTTGAAAGACTTTGATGCATCATTTATTGTTACCGGCGAGGTTCTTGGACAAAGGCCCATGTCTCAACGCCGGGATACTATGGATGTCATCATAAAAGAATCTGGCCTTTCAGATATACTCCTCCGGCCTTTGTGCGCCAAACACCTGAAAGAAACCATGCCGGAGCGTACAGGCATAGTAGAAAGAGAAAAACTGCTCGCCTTCACGGGCAGAGGACGAAAGGAACAGAGATCTCTTGCTGAACATTTCGGGATAGCAAAAGAAGACATACCTACGCCTGCAGGCGGATGCAGCCTTACCTATGAACAGATCGCAATAAAAGTAAAAAATACAATCGAACGGTTTATTCCGGAAGTACCATCTCTGTATGATTTTATGCTCGATGTGGTGGGAAGAAAGTTTATGATCGATACACATACTGTACTGGTGCTTGCGAGAAACGAACAGGAAAACGATGACATTGCGGGCATGAAATATCCAGGGAACATCTTTTTGAAGATCGCTGATGTTCCAGGGCCATTGGGTGTTATTCGGGGAAATATAACAAAGTCAAATCTTGAACTCGCATCAGGCATAGCCTTAAGATATAGCAAGGCAAAAGGGCAAGAGGGCTGTCCGGCTTTATTTGGAGATGATCCTCTCGACATGAAAGAGAGCTTTCCTTCAAGCGTGTTATCGGAAGAGGAATGCAAACGTTTTCAGGCCTGTTCTGAGCGCTAGCCCAGGGGTTGACTTGGAATCCTCAATTTCGCTATAAGCTTGTAACCATGGCGTATTTCTTATGTGTAATAGGGATGGTGCTGGTAATAGAAGGTATTCCATACATTGCTTTTCCGAAAGGAATGAAAAAAATGGCAAAACAGATGGAGAACATACCAAACAAGGCACTGCAAATAACCGGACTCATAGCTGCCCTTTTGGGGCTTGGCATTGTATATATAGGAACACATATCGGCGGATAGATGGACCTGGATTCATTTAATTATCATTTACCCAAAAATCTGATTGCTCAATATCCAAAAGAACGTGGGAGCAGCAGGCTGATCGTGATTGACAGGGCCAACAAGCAGATACACCACAAACGATTTTCTGATTTTTTTAATTATATAGAAAACACGGATTGCATTGTCTTAAATGATACAAAGGTAATTCCTGCTCGGCTTCTTGGAAAAAAGACAACAGGTGGCCGGGTAGAGATTCTACTCGTGAAAGAAATAGGTCAAGGAAAATGGCAATGCCTTGTAAAATCTTCAAAGCCTGTACGCCAAGGAGAGGTGGTATATATTGATGAAGACCTTGCAGCTACAGCTCAAGAGAAACAAGGAGATCAGACCATCTTTAGTTTTTCACATCCGGACAGAATCTTTGCAAAAGGACATGTTCCCCTGCCTCCTTATATAGACAGGCTGCCAGAAGAAATTGATAGGGAAGCGTATCAAACCGTATATGCGAAGAACGACGGCTCTGTTGCTGCGCCAACCGCAGGACTTCACTTTGACCATTCGGCCCTAGACACACTGAAAGATAAAGGGGCTGATATCGTGCGGATCACGCTTAAGATAGGCCCGGGCACATTTCAGCCTGTTCGGACACAACGTGTAGAAGACCATGTAATGGCTGAAGAATATTTTTCTGTATCAGAAGAATCAGCCAACAAGATTAATAGTGCACTCAAACAGAAGAAAAGAATCATTGCAGTGGGCACCACAACCACCCGCGTGATAGAACATCTCTTGAAACAAAACAAAGAAATCGTTCCAGGGTCAGGCGCTACAGATGTGTTTATATATCCAGGTTTTACATTCAATGGAGTTGGGGCGCTTCTCACCAATCTCCATCTCCCATGCTCTACGCTTCTGATGCTGGCATGCGCATTTGGCGGGTATGATCTGATCATGGAGGCGTACAGACAGGCTGTTGAAAAGGAGTACAGGTTTTTCAGTTATGGCGATGCAATGTTCATCTTTTAAATTTTTAGTAGATGCAACGCAAGGCTCTGCGCGAAAAGGGCGCATTACAACCTCCCGGGGCGCAGTGGATACGCCTGTATTCATGCCAGTCGGAACAAAGGCAACAGTAAAGGCAATGAC
>JAGVNP010000309.1 GCA_020053185.1 Deltaproteobacteria bacterium
ATCATCCATTTTGCCATCAACTAAAAACCCTTGTCGGTTATTTGAGTTATACACCTTTGCGCCAAATGCATTTTCATTATAGTCTGTACCCACCCTGACGGTAATCGAGGTAACAACTTTGTTCATCTCAAAAGGCACCTCTATAATCAAAGGGCACGTTGCAACATTTCGATAATCTGCATTGTCGGTAATAGAACGAAGAACCTTCATCCCTCCTGGTAGACGACGGTATTGTTCACTTCTCTTGTTCATACGTATCGGACCAATCCTGTAAGCTAGCACATCGCTTATCAATCCTTGCTCTTCATTTAAACGAAGGGTAACGGCACCAAAAACCAGCTTTACCGTCATTCTTGTCTTCAGCCTATCGACATAGCTTTTACCACTTCCTCCTGCTTTTTTATTTGCCCAATGCCCTTCATAAAAAGAGGTAATCCTGCCGTCATCACTGACTATGTATTTGTCCCCCAGATAATCTGTCTCAAAAGTGGCTTTTGCATCGTTAAACCTGACATAATCAGGCTCAGATGACCGTGAAGGAGGCGTTGACGCAAAGTACAGAACATAGCACCACCCTTTTCCGCCGGTAAGCGGATCAACAACTTCTATCTCCACACCGCTGGTATATCCTGAAACCCATACGTTTTTATCTGCCCGATCTCCCATATCATCTGCCATAAACATGAGCTTGTCCCACGGGTCAAATTTGGCATTACTCAGATCTTTGTTGTTCAACCATCCGCTGGTGAAAATCCAGTCTCCATCAGGACCAGTCATTTCATCAATTTGATAGCGGATAGGTATAAACACTCCGTTTTGGTAAGCATACAGACGTAGATGATCAATTGGCTTTTCTGTAATCGCGCCAAGCAATTTGCCATCGACAATCACATGATCTACCCATCGATTCAGACTCTTTTTCTCCTGAACATTCTCATCCTGGCTAGCACCCACCACTCCTGTTGGCACCATCAAAACCCATAAAAAAACTATGGCTAGAAAAAATTTAAAGTCTTTTTTGAATTTCATGAATAACCTCCCAATTTTTCAATCTTCAAATATCAATTCAACTACTCAGTTATAATGACTTAAGCAGAAAAAATCAAATACAGAAAAATCTATAAATATGCTAAGGTAAATGGTCTTATAATTATCAATTATGAAATGGCTGATAGGAGGAATAGTGACTTACAAGGCCCTTTGCAGAATTGGTGAAAAACGGGATGCTGATATACTGATACAATTCAACATAGCCATGGCCCGCGAGACAGAGGGTAAAGAGCTTTCCATTGAAACTGTATCTTCCGGCGTAACAAATCTTCTAAAAAAACCCTCGGCTGGATTTTATGTTGTTGCTGAAAAACAAGGACAAATCATCGGATCTTTAATGATCACCTCTGAATGGAGTGACTGGCGCAATGGATTTTTCTGGTGGATTCAGAGTGTATATGTGAGACCGGAATTCCGCTGCCAGGGCATATACAGATTATTGCATACATATGTGAGGGATAAGGCGAAAAAAGAGCCTGATGTATGCGGGCTCCGCCTGTATGTTGAAAATGAAAACAGCACTGCAAAAAAGGCTTATGAAAAAACCGGCATGATAAAAACTTCTTACAGTATGTATGAGGAGGACTTTAATGAAAAGCTCAAAAGTAAATGACCCACGCATAATACGTATTGAATTAACCCCCTTGTTCGTTCCATTTTGGGAATTGACGAGACAGGTTATGGATTCAAGCGAAGGCGGCCTGGGTATGGCGATTCCTGCTGAAGAGGCATGGCTAGGCGGTGATTTTGTCATTTGCAAACTTGTGGCAGAAGATGAAAACATCGGCTTAGGAGAGGCTTTTGTATGGCTTCCTGAGACAGGAGTGTCTCCTTCTCAGCTTATTGATATAATCCAAAATGCACTCTCCAGATATGTGCTTGGAGAAAGCCCGTTTAATGTCGAACAAATCCGCCACCGCATGGAGATCAATGTATCACGAAGCGAGGTGGCAAAAGGTCTTATTGATATGGCGTGCTATGATCTTATGGGCCGGATATGCAAAAGACCTGCTTGCGATTTCATGGGAGGAAAGACTTCAGACAAGATACCCCTTGCAGCCCTTATCCCCCTGATGAACATCGATACAATGGTAGAGCTTGCAAAAGGTTTTTATAATGACAGCATCCGGACATTCCGGTTTAAGCTCGGTCATAGCATACAGGATGACGTAAAGATTATAAGCAGGATGCGTGAAACTCTGGGTAGTGATGTGCGAATACGCGTTGATTACAACCAGGCATATACACCAAATAATGCAGTCCGGGCAATCAAGGCAATCGAACCATTTGGTATAGACTTTGCCGAACAGCCTGTCCGATCAACAGATTATCTGGGCATGGCCTATGTACAGAAACGTGTGAATATACCGCTCATGTCCCACGAAGGATGTTTCTCTCTCCAGGATATTATCACCCTCACCGAGCTTGGGGCTATCGGCGTTATAGGTATTAACTCTGAGCGGCCAGGAGGAATTACCAATGCCCTTCGGGCAATTGCATATGCCGAGCAGCGCGGCATGGGGGTTGTAATACACAATCAGACCCTCGGCATTGCCTCTGCCATGCAGATACATCTTGCAGCAGCAAAACATCCTTCGCTTGGTCATGCAACAGAACTCTTTGGTCATATGATGTTTGAGGATGACCTTATCCTTACACCGATTGATTACTCAGGCGGAACAGCGACAATACCGAAAGGTCCTGGGTTCGGCGTAGATCTGGACGAAGAAGCACTCAAAAAATACGCTACAAGCCCTACGGTTGTTATAGAGTCCATTAAACGCAAGGCTTAAACCACCAATGTATGGAGAATAACCTTATCGATATTCTCATTATTGGAATATATTTTCTTGCTCTGCTGGGAATCGGATATTACACAAGCAAAAAGATAAAAGGCACAGAGGATTACAGCATCGCAGGAAGAAGCTTAAGCTTTCCTATTCTGCTGGGCACTCTCATAGGCACTACAATCGGCGCTTCCAGTACAATGGGAAAAGCAGGAAAGGCATATGAAATAGGCATTGCCTTTTTCTTTGCATCACTTGCTTACCCGATAGGACTCTTCCTCTTTGGTTTTATCGCCCCCATTATCCGGAGAACAAAGATATGGACGCTGCCTGATGTGCTGGTTATCCGGTATGGAGAGTCCATGAGAATAGGGGTTGGAATCGCAATGATCCTTGGCATTACAGCCCTGTTTGGCGGCCAGCTTATTGCCATCGGCCTGGTCGCCAAATCAATTCTCGGAAATATCACCTATACTGAAGCAATATTGAGCGCAGGAATTATCATGGTGATATATACATTAATGGGCGGACTTCTGGCAGTTGCCTACACAGACTTTATCCAGACAATCATCATGATCATATCAATCGGAATTATACTTCCATTCTTCATTATTTCTCACATAGGAGGGTTCTCTGTTGCATTGGAATACTTAAAACCACCTCCAGGAAACTTCTGGGGAGGATTATCTTTTGCATATGTGTTCTCAATCTTTCTCATTGATCTGCCTTTTTGTCTCATTGATCCTTCGCTCTGGCAAAGGGCAGCAGCAGCAAAAGATGTAAAAATAGTCAAAAGAAGTATGTTCATTACATCAGGGGTATATGTTTTCTGGAGTTTTATCGCTGTATTCTTAGGAATAATGGCATCCCACATCTTTCCTAATCTTGCTGGAACAATTGAAGGCGCAGACGCTGCCATGCCCATGGAGATAGCCATCTTTCTCCCGCCTGTGGTTAGGGGTCTGTGCGTTGCAGGAATGATGGCTGTCATGATGTCTACTGCTGCTCCGGCACTCCTGATCGCAGGGATTACCTTTGGCAGAGATTTTGTGGGGAGTTTTTATCCTAACCTTAAAGATAAAACATTATTGCTCATTACGCGCATTTTTATACTGGCGATAGGAAGCATGGGCATAGTCTTTGCCCTTCATATGAAAGGAATCTTTGACATCCTTCTACTCTCTTTTGCCATCTTTGTGTCTGCCGGATTTGTTCCAACCATGGCAGCTCTGTTCTGGAAAAAAGCAACCAAGGCCGGGGCTATTTCTTCTTCTATTGTATCTTCAATCGCTGTAGTCATCCTCTACGGGATCAAGATAACAGGTAAACTCCCAACATGGATTGAACCTATTATTGTAAGTATTGGCCTAAGCTTTATTCTAATGATAGCGGTAAGCTTGGCTACATATACGGACAAAAACGCAACACCACGACTTATTGACATGAAGGAGCAATAATATTTTATTTATAAAGGAGAAAAATAATGCAGCATGAGAAAAAGCTTACCTTGCTTGAGGCATCCTCAATAGTTGCAGGCCTCGGTATTGGTGGCGCAATAATGGCTGTTCCGTATCTTGCCTCTCAAACGGGACTTATCCCTATCATCTCTATCATGAGCATGTCGTACTTTTTAAGCCTGATCCTTCATCTAATGATAACCGAGATAGTGCTGAGAGATGAGGAACCACATCAGCTTGTGGAAATATTCAAAAAATACCTTTTTACTAAGACATGGTGGGGCGTTTTGTTGCTATGGATCTTTTTCTCCCTGATCGTTCTTACCTTCATCTCTCTGCTTGCAGCTTATATAACTGGCTGTGCTGAAATTTTATATAACCTGATAGGAATGCCTACATTGGCTGGAATACTTCTCACCTATGTAGTGGCTGGTGGTGTGGTTTTTTTCGGACTCAAGGCAATAGGAATAATCGAAAAGTATTCTTTGATTGGTATGGGGCTCTTATTGCTTGTCCTATTCTTCGGTTCACTTGGACTTCCCTGCAATTCAATACCTTTTCTCACTGCAGATATGAAAAGTTTGCTGGCCCTCTATGGAATGGTTATGTTCTGCTTTTCTTGTTTCTTTTCTATTCCACAGGCTGCAGAAGGTCTTTACTGGAACAGAAAAAAAGTTCCATGGGCAGTTGCATTAGGGATTGGAATAAATTTCTGCTTTGTGCTTATCGTAACACTCCTTACCGTGTTTGTATCAAAAGAGATTACAAAAATTGCCATCCTCGGCTGGGGCAAAACAATAGGGCAATGGGCATTTATAACCGGTTCTCTTTTTGTGCTCCTTGCTATGCTTACTACCTTCTGGGCTGTTTCATATGCCCTTGCTGTAGTATTAAAAGAGCAGCTTAAATGGGGAGACCGCCTGTCTTGGCTTGTGTCCACACTCCCTACCCTGCTTCTTGCCATGAGCGGTCTTACAGGATTTTTGGGCTTCATGAGAATAGCAGGAGGCGCAATGGCAGTGCTGGTAGCTATATTGATCATCCCAGCCTTACGGATAAGCAGAAAACAAAAAAACGAAAAAGAGCCTGTTTTTGTTTTGAAATTTTTTGGAAATAATTTATTTCAATTCATCATCATTGTAGCATACATTGTGATGGTTATAGGTTCTATGGTTCCTGTAAAATAGATATCAAAATTCCGGAGGAATATTGTAATGCCTGAGGTTGGTCAACTATACTATGGCGGAGAAATCTATACGGTTGATGGCAACTGTCCTCGTGCAGAGGCAGTTGCAGTGCAAAATGGAAAGATAATTGCTGTTGGCTCAAAAACAGATTGTATAGCAGCACTTGGTGAAAAATATGAGATGATTAATCTCAA
>JAGVNP010000292.1 GCA_020053185.1 Deltaproteobacteria bacterium
CAATCGTGCAGCCGGTTTTATCGATCAGCTCTCCCTTTGGGGTCTGTGCACATTTGTCAGAATAGTCAGGCACACCGTCATTATCAGAATCGAGCGGGCAGCCGGATGCGTCAACAGGGATATCTTTTATGGTATTGGGACAGTTGTCAGGGGTATCGGGTACACCATCACTGTCGCTGTCAATCGGACATCCGTTGCTTCTAACCATAACGTCTTTCTGTGTATCAAGACATTGATCTAAATAATCAGGCGCACCGTCAGCATCGGAATCGAGTGGACAGCCGTCTGGCCCAACCGCAACACCCTTCGGGGTATTGGGATTTTGATCCAGATAATCCGGTACACCGTCTCCGTCAAAATCAAGAGGACAGCCTGCTACATCCACAGATACGCCTGCAGGTGTGTCCGGGCAATTATCCTGAGTATCAGATACCCCATCCTGGTCACTATCTTTTACGCTTTCCTGTACAGGAACAAAGGGTACAGGAATAACTGGTTCAACAATAATCGGTTCGGGAATGACAGGTACAGGCACAACAGGTTCAATGACAATTGGACACCCGTTTTTGTCTACAGATGTTCCCTGTGGTGTCTCTGCGCACTGATCCATATAATCAGGTACGCCATCACCATCGCTGTCTACAGGACATCCCTTATCATCCACCACAACGTTGCCCGGAGTGTCGGGACATTTGTCCAGATAATCTGCAATCAAGTCCTTATCGCTATCAACAGGGCATCCTGATCCATCGACTACAACACCCTGAGGAGTGTCAGGACATTTATCTAAATAATCAGGAACGCCATCTGCATCAGAATCAATCGGACAGCCTGATGCATCAACAGATACACCAGCGGGTGTTTTGGGGCATTTATCCTTGTAGTCAGGCACACCGTCAGAGTCTGCATCTAAAGGACAACCATCAGATCCAACCTTGACGCCTTTAGGAGTGTCAGGGCATTTGTCCAGATAGTCAGGGATGCCATCTTTGTCTGTATCGATCGGGCATCCTTCTGCATCAACAGACACGCCAGCAGGAGTTTTCGGGCAGTTGTCCCTTGTGTCATATACGCCATCACCATCGCTGTCCGGGACTTCTTTTAAGAAGACCTTTTCTACAAAGTCCCGCATATGCTCAGGCGAAGAAAGCTCGTCTCCTTTTGACGAAAATCCGCACTCGCCTTTTTCGGCAATCCGGCTCATGAATTTTCTGCCTTTATAGTGATTTCCTATCAGTATGGGATATACGCAAAGCCTGTCCCCATATTGACTTTTTATCTCTTTCACTGCATTGAGATGAGCCTCTTTTCCTCGCTCGCCGTCGCTTACAATGATAAGAGCAATGTTTCCTTCTGTTGGACTCAAACCGTTGCTCTCATCCTTGATGGTATTCTGTATGGTATTATTTCCAATACTCTTTCCAATGCCCCTGGTTGTATTTTCTAAAGCAGTCTCTATCTTTTCCTGGGAGTAGCTACCCCTGTAGATAAGGGAACTCTGGGACTGATTTGGCACCTCACCATATTTTTTGATTTCATAGAATGGTATTTCTATATTTGATGGAATGGCTTGATTCATGCGAAGAATTGTTTCTTTGGCGAGCTTGAATTTTTGGCAATCATTGTATGAGTGACCCATTGAGCCTGAAGCATCAATAAGAACAACAACATTGTCAATGTTTTGTATGTACTTGCCTATCTCAATGTCTTGAGAGAGATCATATGGCGTAAATCCCGATTTAATCTGCTGGGTTGCGCAGCCTGTGATAAGAGCGCTTATCATCAGCATGCATAGCATGGCTGACAGCTTTTTTCCCATGCTGAAACCTCCTTTTGCTTACAAGCAAATACTATTGGTTTTTCAAGTTGCTCAGTGGTGCAAAAAATAATGAAAAATCATTGTTGTATGAATCCATACTCTCAGAAAAACATCTCCCTGTCAATATTTAAGGACGAGAGCAGCAAAAAAATATTAACATAAAGATAATATTGTAAACTTTAGGGCAAGAAAAGATTTTTCAATTGATCTTATGAATTCTTTTATATTAAAGATAGGACTGTAAATAAGTGCGATCAGGAGGCGCTGATGAAGATTATAAAGGATGCAATAAAAAGAGGGGACAAGGCATTAAGCGAATACGAGTCAAAGCTGGTGTTAAAAGAGTATTCGATTCCCGTTACAAAAGAGTTTCTTGCAAAGAGTCTGAATGAGGCAAAATCATTTGCAAAGGAAATAGGCTATCCGCTTGTTTTAAAGGGGGCTTCGAGCACGCTCACCCATAAGACAGAGCTCAATATGGTGGAAGTGGGGATCAAAGACGAAGCCGAACTGGAAAAGGCATATAAAGGCATTGAAGAGCGCGGAAAGGGCAAGCTGGATGGTGTTCTTGTTCAGGAAATGATCAAGGGCCAGAGAGAGCTGGTTGCAGGACTCATCAGGGACCCGCAATTCGGTCCATGCGTGATGTTTGGGCTTGGCGGAATATTTACCGAGATCCTTCGTGATGTATCGTTCAGAGTTGCTCCTCTGGAAGAAGTTGATGCCTATGAGATGATGGATGAGATCAAGGCAAAAAAGATCCTGCAGGAGTTCAGGGGCAAGCCGGCAGTAAACAGAAAGGTGCTTGCTAATATACTGGTTAACCTTGGAAAGATCGGGCTTGAGATCGACGAGATTGCAGAGATCGACATAAATCCCCTTATTATTAAAGATGATACGCCAGTTGCAGTTGATGCCCTGGTTGTGCTCAAAGATTCCAAAAAGTAAAAGAACATCAGGAGACAGAATTCAGAATACAGAAGAGAAGGGCTAAAGGCTAAAGCGTTGGAGCATTAAACCAATAGCAGAGCGACTCATAAAATGGATTCTGGATACTGGCTCCTGGATACCTGAGTGGTTACGATGGTGACGTTTTCCCAAAACCCTTGTCTCATAATGGCTCCGATGGTGGATCTTTCCCATGAGGCATATCGCGATCTGGTGAGAAGTTTTGGTGGCTGTGATCTGTTTTATTCAGAGATGCTCAATTCCAGAATACTTCCTTCAGAAAAACCAGGAGAATCTCTTTACCTGAAATGGCATGATACAAAGGAGCTGATTCTTCAGATTCTGGGCAATGATCCGGATCTGATGAAAAACGCTGCTGAAAAACTTCTAAATGTGAACCCCTGGGGTATTGATATCAACATGGGATGCTGGCTCAAAAAGATAACTGTGCATGGGTGGGGGCTTGCATTGATGAAAGACATCAATCTTGCGCAAAAGGTGGTCGAGTCTGTACGAGGTGCGATAAAGGTCCCTTTATCAGTGAAGATACGGATCGGTTATTCGCTCGACAAATCATATTTGCTGGATTTTGTCTCCATGCTTGAAGGATCAGGAGTGGATTTTATTGTGCTTCATGGCCGCACAGCTCTTGACGGTCTTAACCGTCCTGCCAGATGGGAATACATTGCTTTTGTGAAAGAGCACCTGAAGATTCCTGTAATAGGAAACGGTGATATAAAATCAGCCCGCGATGCGCTCTCACTTCTTCAGCAGACCAGTTGCGACGGTGTAATGGTCGGCAGGCAGGCTCTGCGCCAGCCATGGATATTCAGAGATATTAAGGCGGCGCTGAATGAAGAACCGCTGCAGGATCCGCCTGATCTTAAGGAAGTGATGATAACGCTCACATATCTTCTCGAAAAATATTTTTCCCCAATCATCGCAGTAAAAAGATTCAAAGTGGCTTTTCCTTGGCTTGCTGAAAATCTGGTGTTCGGGCATTATCTTGTAAAGGAAATCGGAAGATTGCATAGCATGGATGACATCCGGCTTAAGATAGAAAAGACATTTGCTGACGGTATTACCTGATATGGCTTGAAGTTTTTTTCTGCTGTGAGTATAAACTTTAAGCAGCTATTTTAAATTCCTCATTGGGAGGGGATATGAATCAGATTGAACTCATGAAGCAGCTCCACATATCTTCAGATAAGAAGATTGTTCTTCTCGTGATCGATGGACTTGGAGGTCTTCCCGATACAGATGGAAAGACCGAGCTTGAAGCTGCCAACATCCCTAACATGGATAAACTTGCAGCAGATTCAATCGTGGGACTCTCTACCCCTATAACCCCTGGCATTACGCCTGGCAGCGGGCCAGGACATCTTGGCTTGTTTGGCTATGATCCGCTTGAACATCAGATAGGCCGTGGCGTCTTAGAAGCTTTAGGCATAGGGCTTTCGATTACACAAGATAGCCTTGCTGCACGCGGTAATTTCTGCACCCTTGATCCAAAGACAAAAGCAATCACAGACAGACGGGCAGGCAGGATCTCTACAGAAGAATGCGCACGATTAGTAAATAAGCTAAAGCCGATAAAAATAAGCGGCGTTGATATCACGGTTGAGGCAGTAAAGGATTACCGCTTTGCCCTGATTTTAAACGGCAAAGGCCTGGAGCAGGGCCTTTCAGAAACAGACCCGCAAAAGACAGGATTACAGCCGCTTTCTGTTCAGGCATTGAGGAAAGAGGCAAAAAAAAGCGCAGATATCTTGAATGAGTGGTTAGAAAAGGCATTTGCGATTTTAATGGATGAGCCAAAGGCCAATGGATGTACCTTGCGTGGCATTGCAAAAGATCCGGGTCTTCCCACCTTCTCTGAAGTGTATGGACTTAAGTCATGTGCAATAGCTACCTACCCAATGTACAAAGGTCTTGCAAAGCTTGTGGGCATGGAGATTCTGGACGCAGGCGACACAATTGCAAGCGAGCTTGAAACATTAAAAAAGTCATGGAAGGATTTTGACTTTTTCTTTGTGCATATCAAAAAAACCGACTCTGCAGGTGAAGACGGCGATTTTATGCGCAAGGTCAAGGTTATTGAAGAGGTTGATTCAATCATACCCGGCATCATGAGCCTGAAACCTGATGTGCTTGTTATTACCGGTGATCATTCTACACCGGCAGCGATGAAATCGCACTCCTGGCATGAGCTTCCGCTCCTGCTTTATGCAGATAATATACGGAAGGACAGAGTGGCTGAATTTGGCGAGAGGGCATGCATGAGCGGCGGACTTGGTCATATGCGGCATCTCGATATCATGCCTCTTGCAATGGCACATGCTGACAAGCTCACAAAATACGGTGCCTAGATTTTACGAGAAAGGAAAACTCCATTGAGCGTTAAAAAGAAAGTTGCAATAGTTTTTGGCGGTGTATCGACCGAGCATGATGTGTCTGTAGTGTCAGCATCATCAATTGCAAAAAGCATTGACAGAAAAAAATTTGATGCCATCTATATAGCAATAGACAAACAGGGTCGCTGGTTCGCAGGGCCGGGCGCATTCGATCTTTTGCGGAAAAAAAGCACAAAAAATGTAGAACAAATTGCCCTGTCCATGAACCCGGCAAAAAAAGGCTTTATATCTCTTGGAAAAAAACATAAGTTTATTCCAATAGATGTTGTGTTTCCTGTGCTTCACGGCCCAATGGGTGAGGATGGCACCATACAGGGCATGCTTGAGCTTGTTGG
>JAGVNP010000208.1 GCA_020053185.1 Deltaproteobacteria bacterium
CTCGGTAAAGTGAAAGCCACTTGATTCCGTTAGTAAAAGAATTTATACATAAACGTGGATCCAGTCGACCGATTGCATCCAAGTAATTGTAATAAGCAAAAATTAACCCACATTTTTCTGCCAGGGAGATTTGCCCCCATGCCCGTGGGTTAATTTCTATAACCTTCAGTTGACCTGATAGTTTGTCCCGCCTGAACTCGATTTCGGCAATCCCCTGGAATCTGATATCCTTCATAAATTTACAGGCTATTGTCGCGCATTCCAGGTTGTACCCACTCTCAACAAGCGTTCCAGCCCCAAACTCGATAGGAAAGCTGCGGCACTTTCGCGCTTGAAACAACCCTACCGGCTCCCCGCCGATCTTCCAATAAGAAGCCACAGAATACTGATCCTCATCAGGCCCGGTAACCAACTCTTGAACCATAATTTTGTATTTACCAAAATAAGAATTAAAGGCAGTTTGCAGCTCTTTCTTCGAAAAAACTTTTTTAGCCTTGATACCTTCCTTGTGTTCGAATTCTTTCGACAAAACCGGTTTGATAATGCAAGGGTACTTGATTAGATCTATGATCTTGCCTAGTTCGTCTCGATCGGATGGGAAATATGTGGCAGGCAGAGGTAATGAATGCTGCGTTGCTAACTGATAAAAATCTTTTTTATCGAGACATGCATACGTAACGCCTGGATCCAAAAAGGACATATAGGCATTTTCTTTGATTGCTTCATAGTTCTTTATCAGGAAGTGGACACTGTCATCATTTGATGGGAATATTACAGATCTTCCTAACTTATTTAGTATGCTTGATATCTGGCGTATCATCTCCTGTTCATAAATTCTGAAATCCGGGCCATGGAATTTTCCCCGGCAGTATCTAGAATAAATTCCAACTCCTCTTTTAGTGTAATCTACAGCATATACCGGAACTCCTTTACGCCCCAAAGCACGAATTATACCTAAGGCCGTGTGGTTGAAACCAATTACCAGCGCGGGTATGAGTCTTCCGGGTTTATTCCGCCAGTTCATGACAACCACTCTTTATCGAGTCTTACGATATCGTCAAACTGTTCTTTGTGTCTTATTAGCCAGTGTTTTCCCTCTGACACCATAACCACAGGCGGGCGAGGAAATGAAAAGTTCCTGGAGTTTGGAATAAAGTAAGCCCCCGCATCCATGATGGCAAGAATATCTCCCGTTCTCAATTCCGGCAATGGAGCAGCCCGGAATAAAATGTCCGATGGATGGCAAAGAGGACCATATACGCTATAAATAACAGATCGGTCTTTGTGCATCTTATTTGCAGCAAAAACCTCATGATATTCCCAGCTAAGCGGTATGGCTATATTCCTGCCACCATCTACTATTAAGATATCATTCTTTGTACCAGTGCTTTTAACTGTTCCTACTTTAACCACGAATGTTTGCGCGCTACTTAAAATAGCACGCCCAGGTTCAAAGATCAGTTCCTTTCCGCTTGTATCAAAGTCAGAGTAAAAGTCTCTGAAAAGACCCATTATTTTCGTGGCATAGGAACGGTAGCTAGGTGTCGATGATAATTCCGGCTGCATAGGAGGAATCCCCATCGACTGAAGTTTTTCATCAACCATGTCAAATTTTTTGACAGATGCAACGGGGAATCCACCACCAAGATCAAAGTATGTAATGTGTATATCCAGTTTTTGCTGCAAAAGGCGACAGAACTCTAGAACCTCCCGGATCGCGCGCAAGTATGTATCCACATTCTTTATACCAGTTCCCAGGTGAAGGTGAATACCACAAGCACTTAGATTCTTCGCTTGCTTTAATCGCTGAAAGCCTTCAAAAGCTTGACCGGTAGCAATCTTAAGACCAAATTGAGAAGCCCACCCTACCGACGTAACCAGCCGCACTCCTACGTTTTGCTTTTTCCCGGCATTTGCAGCCGCTGTCTCACAGCGTGAAACTTCATCTAATGAATCCAGGTTGATCAACTTTATCCCATTTTGGACTGCGAGATCTAACGCTTCTTCTGTTTTGTAAGGACCGTTAAAAATAACGCTGCCTGGAGCCACACCCAGCTTTAGAGCAAGCCAAAGCTCAAAATGAGATATGACCTCAGCGCCTGCGCCCTCTTGATGTAAAACCTTCAAAAGTCCGGGTACTGGATTTGTTTTGTAGGACAGATATACGTTACTTCGATCATAAAGTTCTGCAAACGAGTTACGAAAAACATGATAGTTTTGTTTAAGTCTGTTCAGGTTAACGATATGCAATGGTGTACCATAGTGTTGCGCGAGCTCAGTGACATCACAACCACCTATGCTCATATGGCCATTGTGGTTTGAACCAATATCCCAGATATCGGGACTGAGCCTTTCGAATAATGTCCGTTTCTTATAACGTCTTGCCCTCAGAAATACTTCCGACCTTTCAGCCACACTTTTGAATAATGAAAAAAGATTTCCCATCTTCATAAAACTAGCATCAGGTCTTCGCATCTGTTAAGGCAAGTTTATCTTTAAATATCTTAAGACATACCGCACTAAGCGCTATGACCCACCACCAGGTGTCGGAATAGAGTCGGTTCCTGAAGAAGATGTCGGCGACGACAGCGGCCAGTCCTATCTCCAGGCCCCAAGCGATCAACACGGTATCAGAGCGTACATTCTGGTTTCTGCTGAGAACCCTAGCCTCACGCAATGATTTGTAAGAAAAAAACAGGATAACTAATAAGAGAATCAGCCCGGGAATTCCGGCATCAGTAGCAGCTTGCAGGTAAGTATTATGGGTCACAAGACCATGAAGTGTACCATAAGGTTGACTTTCACTGCTTTCTGTGTATCCAGGA
>JAGVNP010000026.1 GCA_020053185.1 Deltaproteobacteria bacterium
GAAATATGCATTACAAGTAAGCCTTTTCTTGCAGATAAAGGGCAAGGGCACTTTGTTTCCTGCCATAACGCGTGAGGCGTAAGGGGTTTAGGATGAGCGAGGATTAGGGATTTTGTGGTAAGGGCAGAGCGCATGGCAGATTTGTAGTAACAACAGTAGATCGCAAATTTTCAGAAATTGATGATCCGTACTATATATCTTGAGTTTTTTCGGTAGCTGAATCAATAAGATTGGGAGAGGTTACGTTCTAAAACCAATGATTTTATCTCCTGCATTTACATTTTTTATCCTTGCCTCGTCTGCTAGAGCGTTAACTAAAGCTCGGTGGCTCAGCTTCTCAGGAGAGTAAAAAGAAAACCTATCTCTGACAATTTTGAAATCACCTGGGGTAAGATTCGTAAATTTTTTCAACACAGATAGATCCTCTTCATCTGCGGAAAAAGAAATTAATGGGGCCAGAAGTCTTTTGTAAAAGGCCAGATTGCCTTCTTGTGTAAGATGCATGAACTCTATCTTGTGATTGAATCTGCGGACAGATGCCTGGTCAATGCCTGTTACCCTGTTCGTGGTGCCAATAAGAATTCCTCTGAACCGCTCCATCTGGGTCAGAAACTCATTGGTAAAACTGATTTCCCATGAACGTTGGGCCAGATTCCGGCTAAAAAGAAAAGTGTCGATCTCGTCCACGATCAATATAGCCTCATTTGATTCAGCCTGTTCAAATGCTTGGCTGATTTTTCGTTCTGTATTGCCCACATAACAATCAAGGATATCACTCGCCTTCTTACAAACCATTTCCTTTCCGAGGTAATTTGCTATGAAACGGGCCATCTCGCTCTTCCCTGTGCCGGGAGGCCCGTAAAACAGGAGATTCATGTTCATGCTGGTCCTTTCCATGCTGGAACGGAGGTATTCATCAAACCGCTCAATCTGATTAACCATGTCTTTGAGATCGCCCTGTATATTCAATCCTTCCAGGGAATAATCTCTGTCTAAGGAATCCTTATTTATGGGATTCTTTCCGCCGTTCATAAGTGCCATGTGGGAATCCAGCGCCAGGGTAACAGCCTTCTTAAATTTTTCTTTTGACTTCTGTCCCTTTTCAACTGCCTTTTTCACCGCAATGTCCACAGCACCGGCGCTGACATTATAATGAGATGAAAAAAATGAAAGATCTTTTGCCGACAGAAGGCGTTTCCCCTTGTTTTTCTTCAATATGTTTTCCCAGAGAATGATGCGCTGCTTTTGGCTGAAACCTTTAAAGCAAAGACTGTACGAGAATCGTCTTAAAACACTACTTTCTATGTTGTCGATGGTGTTGGTAATCCATATCATTCTGAGTCCTGGCTTTTCGAGCAACTCATTGAACCACCCTTTGTCCTGGGTTTCCCCCCGCATCAGCCATGAGCCATGCGTGTTCAAGAGGTTGTCTGCCTCGTCCACTATCACCAGCGAACCCTGCCTTGAGTCAGTCATGTTCAGGCAGGCGGTTATTGCGGCTCTTCTGTGTTTGGTAACATTATCATCTCCCCTTATTATCTCATAGGCGGGGACATTCAGGTTCTTTGCCAGGCCGTATGCATAACTTGTCTTGCCAGTACCCGGGGGGCCATACAACAGAATATGGGTTGAGCTAAGAGGTTTGTTTTTTAGAATATCCATAATATGCTTTGTCTGTTCACGGCTGGTGAAGTGAAAGTCCAATGGGATAACATCTTTGGGAATGCTCTTGAAAAATTTTTCTGTAATGTTTTTTGCGGAGGGATTGAGGATAAAGTGGATATATTCAGGACAAAGCTCCAGTGAATACTGGTGCATTTCATCAAGTATTTTAACCCTGCTAATCGTTCCTTCAATAATACTGTTGAGTTGATTCCGGCTTAATCCCAGCGCTGTAGCGATGTATTTTCTTCCAGAGAACCTATTACAATCCAGTTGGCCAATGAAAAATCTTTCCGTACTTAATTCTGTATTTGAAATGAACAGAAAAATAATGAGCTCTGTTTCCTGGTCTGTTAGGTTGAACATCTGTTTCAGGGACAATACATTCTTTTCAATATCTGATTTGCCACGGTAATGAATACATTCCTTTCTTTTTTTCAGTAGTTTTCTGACGAAACAAGCAGAGCTAGTTTTCATGCTCTCGGTATACCGTTCAAGAAGATGATTTATGCGCTCCGGCAATTCACCTCTTGAGATTTCTGTTTCCTCAGTACTTTTGAGAAGATATTCTTCAAATAGAATCAAGTTCTCCTCTCCTAAGATCCAGTTCATCAGATGAATGGATTCCTGGTTCAGGATGGGATAACAGGCCAGCAGCCTTGTCATGTAGTCAATGCATTTTATGAGAATGAACTGTTCGTTTTTATCACTGGAAGCCGGGCCCATATACATTTTTCCTTTTTTAAAGACAGACATAACATCCTCCTTCTTCACTTTGATTGCGCACATATTAGCGGCCTGTTATTCCATATTGCGGAACGGTTTGAGATTTTTCTAAAAGTAGATTGCCAAGATCATTTTTATGGATTAAACCCAAAGCATAATTAGATAGATCTAAGAGGGAGGATATCTATGGGATCTGATCATGGCATTAAAGCAATCCTGGGCATGCTGGAGAACTGTTCAACACAGAAAACCAACTTACCCCCGACCATTCTTTATAACGAAGGATGGATGCTGAGACTCATTCTGGATTGGTTTGCTAACCACATCGACTGCGATCATGAGCTGGCATTCTCCCCCAATTGCATCTGGTATTCAGAAGCACTGCTTCCTTCTGCCTTTTTGCCTGCTTATCGTGGAGATAAACTAGCAGAGTCATGGACCCATGCAGACGGAGCAATTGGGCATTTTGATATTGGAAAGAATAATACAGGCGAACTTTCACTCAAATCCGATGCGGCTCATCTTGTGATAGTAGAGGCAAAAATGTTCAGCAAATTATCCTCCGGGGTAACCCATGCACGTTATTACAATCAAGCTGCCAGAAATGTTGCCTGTATTGCAGAGGTATTGAAGCGGGCAAACCGCAAACCCGAACACTTTAGTCATTTAGGGTTTTACGTGATCGCGCCTGAAGAACGGCTGGTACCGTTAAATGAGCCAACTTTTAAAGAATACACGACTGAGAATTCCATCATGAATACAGTCAGGCAGCGTGTGGAAGAATACAAAACGACCAGATATTATTCTGAAAAACAGGAATGGTTTGATGATTGGTTTACGCCGGTACTGCAAAAAATAAAAGTCGACATGATTCGCTGGGAAGACGTTATATCATTTATCAGAGAGAGAACTCCTGATGATGGAGACGAGCTGGATAAATTCTATAACTTATGCATTAAGTACAATCGTCTTACGCCAGAAAAGTCCAATCCCGAATAAGATACTTATTCGGAATATATTTTTGGCATATTACCTATTATAGCTTTTACTTGTCTAACCAAACTCTCCGGCTTTATC
>JAGVNP010000129.1 GCA_020053185.1 Deltaproteobacteria bacterium
AGCGCAAAAAAAATTGTCTGGCAATTTACGACACCAGACGCTCGGATTAAACTGAAGCGTCTCTATCCGAATTTGTAGACGTTACATGGTACTAGGTTTTTTATGAAATATTTTCCCTGGGCTTGCAAAGCATCAAGTAATTCATCAAATGTCTTGAAAGAATCAGGATCCCCTGTCTTGAGTCCATCATCCTGTATGGTTCCGGCAAGCATTTTGGAAGCACCGTTTCGAAGGGTAATATCCAGAAGGCGACTGAGCAAAAGTGCATTTGCACTCATGCTCCCGGTCTTCCCGGGACAGGTCAACTCGACACAACCCATAACTGCATAATCCCGGGCATCATCTTCAGAAAAACCTCTGCGTTTCATGGCTTTAATATTTATCTCGTCATTGAATAATGAATAACTCGATGTTCCTTCATGCATATGCTCAGCCAGCTTTAAGAGAAAATCATCCGGTGTTTTAGTGCTTACCCTCAAGGAGACGTTCGTTACTGCCTTGGAGTTATGTGCTGCCTCAAGAAAGAGATAGCTTACCTCATTTGTCCCATCCTCCCCGTCGGGCCGTAATCCCCCAATGGTGACTGGCGTAGAGCCTAAAAAGCGATGGTAGAAATGGCTTAGGATATTTGATTCTGGCCGGATATTTTGTGACATATCTTTTAGAAGAAGTTCTTCCAAAAGTTTTAGCGCCTCTTCTCTCGTGATTCTGTTTTCTTCTATATCTTTCTTGTAGTATGGATATAAAGCCTGATCTAATCGCCCGAAGCAGTGGAGATTGATAGGATGGGCTAATTCGATGGCTGTCTTCATTGTCCATAATGACTGGATTGCTTCCTCAAAGGTCTTGGCTGGTTCAAGAGGCACCTTTTTACAGGTCAAAAGCATTTTTTTGAGAATTTTCTGTCTCTCAACATCTGCTTCCACTGACAGGGTTTTCTCAATTTTTTCAGCCAGCCGTTTCGCATAGATCGTAATGCCATCAAAAACAACCAGCAATGAATCAAGAAACTCCTTTTCAGTATCGTTTAAGCATTTTTCATTGTTTCTCTTTTCAGCAACCTCTGCTTTCATTGCCAACAGTCCCATACGAAGGACTTTATCGAAATCAGGTATAACGTGTCCCTGTATACATGAAGCTGTCGCACAGGTTGAAAGCATCAGAACCTGACGAGAGGTGTTGCCCGGGAGTGCATAGATAAAATCGTGCATATCTTTGGAATAGAGTCCGGAGTTCAACATTTCTCTCTCCAGCCTATCCACAACAGCCTTTCCGTTCCAATATGGGAGCAGCTCGTTCAATAAGATCTGACGATCCTCATTCCTGATCTGATATGGATTGATTGTCCGCTCAGACATGGTTTGCAGGCCCATGTTTAATGGAGGGGCTCCACCAGCGACCTTCTTGTTGTGCAAAAACTCCTTCAGCTTTCCTTTTCTTATCATGTACACCAGGCCCTTTGCCAGCGAACGGCTGCGGAGGGCTAACATGGTTCTCTTTGTGAGTTCAGCTTCCAAAACCCGGTTATACTCCCCCTTTTCAATCGGAATTGGTGAGCCCAGGAAAAACTCACACCAATACCCGGCAATACGATCATCAGGATCAAGATAATGTGTCATGTTTTCGTACACATTCTTCATTGCCAGTGCTACCCTGAGTATGTTTGATATCCCCTTTCCCTCTGTCGACATCCAACTTTCAGTATAATACTTTGCCCTTTCAATAGAGATATACGAATCCCCTGTCTGATATTTTTTCTGTATACGGGCAATGCGTTCTTTCTCGCACACATTATCCCCAGGGATATTTTCTTTTGCGTATTGGGGTTTAGCCTCAATGGTCATGACCACCTCCTTTTTTTGCTATTTGAGCAAAAACAGATATTTCAGAACATTCCATATTTTATTAAATCTCCTTAATTGTGCCTATTATTTATGAGTTGGCAAACTCATTAATTACAACATCAATCATCTTAAACATATGCTTCTCCCTGGCCTGAATGTTTTCCTCTGACATGGGATTTGTATCCAATAATTTTTCCAGAATATCACTGCAAGTAAAATACGTAATAATCATACCATAAACGCTGATAAGCACGTGTTCTGCAGCAAGCACGCCGGAGCGGGTCTTTGGATATGCTTCCCGGATTGCCTTGAGCACTATCCGAAAATTATGAATCATATGCTGATTCACCCTATCCATGTATTTCCCGCCATTTATTTCCCGTTGAACGATGCGCACATAGTTTCTATTTTTCTTCAGAAAATCCATATATGCCGCCACAACATTAATAAGCCTTGCTTTGAGATCACCCTCGCCAAGCAGAGCATTTTCTATGGCATCAGAGAGACTAGCAAAATAACGGTTAAGAACACTTTCAAACAGCCCCTCCTTATTCTTGAAGTAATAATTAATGAGGGCCCTGTTTGTATTGGATATTTCTGCAACATCTCTCGTGGAGATAGCATCATACCCACCTTGGCTAAATAGCAAATCTGCAGCCTTAATTATCTTCTCTTTTGTGTTCATTCACTCTCCAACTTTCCCTTTCTATAATTTAACCATTTGGATAATTAAATACAAAACTTCTTTTTTTGTCAATAGATTTTTAGGCTAAATAAGCCTATAAATCCTTTAATGTTCTATATAACTATCTAAAATAATTATAAAAATTGTGCATAACAAAAACACAAAACATTTTTAAAAAATTGTTGACAAGGGAAAATGTTTAAGTATATTATTTAGCCGATCGGTAAAGTTTGTTGTCTATTAATGTCGTAAAGGGGGTTATCGTGCAATTTAAACCATTAAGATACGCTTATAGTCTTTTAGGTGTAGCGGCGTTGTTGCTAGGGTTTGGCCTTTCAGCACATTCAGCTGGTGCCCCTGACACGTATGGCGGCCCAAGTCTGCGCGCTATGGCATTAGGAGGGGCATTTACTGGGGTAGCAGATGATTTTTCAGCTGCGCGGTATAATCCTGCAGGCCTGGCGCAAAGTGCAGGACACGAAATGGCTGTTGAATTTATGTTTACCCATCCCGGAATCAAGGTCGAGGCTCTAGATGGCAGCGATCTAAGGTCCTACGATGATCAAGG
>JAGVNP010000216.1 GCA_020053185.1 Deltaproteobacteria bacterium
ATTGTCCATTCATCATGGATGCCTACTTCATCAAGGGTTTTGGCAACGCCGGAACCCATATCCACATACAAGGGAATATTTTTTTTGCGACTAAGTTCTGCCAGATCGCTGATCTCTGTTTCCTCGGTAAAGCCTGAGATGGCAAAGTTGCTTTTGTGCACCTTCATTATAAGGGCAGTTTTTTTAGTAATTGATTTTTCATAATCAGAGATCTTTGTCTTGTTCGTGGTTCCGACCTCTTTGAGTTTTGCGCCGCTCAATCCCATGATGTCGGGAATTCTGAATGATCCGCCGATCTCAACAAGCTCGCCGCGGGACACGATCACTTCTTTGCCTTTTGCAAGTCCGGCAAGCGTGATCAACACTGCAGCTGCATTGTTATTGACCACAAGGCTGTCCTCAGCGCCAAAGCAACAAGCAGTCAATTCCCGCAGATGATCCTGCCTGGAACCGCGTGATGCTTTTTCCAGGTTATATTCAAGATTGCAGTATCCGTCTGCTATTTTTGCAATGGCATCTATTGCCTGTTTTGCAAGCGGTGCTCTGCCAAGGTTTGTATGCACGATCACGCCGGTTGCATTGATGACTTTTTTCAGCTTTGGCATCATCACAGATTCAATCCTGGCTGCAACTTCGGATGCGATCTGTCCGGCATCAGGACTCTTGGTTTCTTTTCCTGATTCAATAGAAGATCGTATTTCATCTATTGCCTTTATCACTTTAGCCTTGATCATATCCCGCGGATAGGGGAGTGCTGATAAAACTGGCTCATTCAATATCACATCCACTTTTGGAATCGTTCTAAATGCCTTCAATATGCCTCCTTATATTTCAGGGGATCAGAGTTTCTTTAAGGAATCAATAAAATCATCTGGGGTGAGTTCGATTTCTCGTAAGATTTCTCTTATCAATGGGCGGGCAAGAAGTCTTCCTTTGTGGTGTGGTAAAGTGGTTGTTCTTCCATCAGGGTGTCGATAAAATACATGACTTCCTTTTTGCCGAATCTTTTTGAAACCCAGGAGAAACAATAATTTCTCCATAGTACGGGCATCAACAAGCTGAAGCTTACTCAAGCTGCTACCTCTATCTGCTGAATTCCCACAAACTCTGGTAATTGTTTTTTCGCATCAGCATCCATTTCCTCCAGGCAGAGCTCAACAACTTCTTTGAGATTTTTTTGAAGTTCATCAAGAGTTTCAGCCTGTGTATGAGCACCTGGAATTCCAGGCACAGTAGCCACATACAAGCCTGTTTCCGTGTCTCTTTCTATATAGCCAACTATTCTATGCATATAATCTCCTTTGCCCATTTATCGGATATATAGGATGGTTTGTCAACATTCATAAAGAGTTCACAAAAAGCTGGAAAAGCCAGGATGTTTGCCCCATCAAGGGGTTTGTGTTACTAGAGTAATCTTAATGGATAATCGGATAATAGATAAGGTCTTCAGGATACTTGAGAAAGAAATTGTACGCTGGCAAGTGCCGGTGGTGGGTAGGATATCAAAGACTGATCCTTTTAAAATTTTAATCACCACAATCCTGAGCCTGCGAACAAAGGACAAGACCACAGAACAAGCATCTATGCGTTTGTTTAAATTGGCAACTGATCCTGAAAAAATGGAAAGGCTCGCATTATCTGTAATAGAAAAGGCCATTTATCCTGTTGGCTTCTATCACTCAAAGGCGCGCAATGTAAAAGAGGTTTGCCGGATACTTTTGGATGAATACAAAGGCAAAGTGCCTGATTCTATTGACGAGCTTCTGAATTTGCCTGGCGTAGGACGCAAGACTGCAAACCTTGTGGTCACTTTGGGGTTTGATAAGCCAGGCATATGCGTGGATACTCATGTGCACAGGATCACGAACAGGTGGGGCTATGTACGTACAAAAGACCCGTTTGAGACAGAAATGCGATTGCGCCAGATCCTTCCCAAAAAATACTGGAAGCGGATCAATGATCTTCTGGTCACGTATGGCCAGAATCTGTGCGTACCAATAAGTCCGCACTGTTCGCAGTGCAAGCTCTATTCTTATTGCGATCGTGTTGGGGTAGGTCGTTATCGGTAAGCATCCCCCTCACCTTAATCCTCTCCCGCCAGGGGCGAGGATGGTTAAAATAAATGCTAAAGAGTTTTATTGGTTCTATTGGTCTTATTGGTTAAGTTATCATGCAATAAAACTAATCAAACAAATAAAACCAATTAAACCATCCCCACACTTTACGCCTTACGATGTATATGATAGTTATTAAAAGATAATGACAATATCAAAGGATTTGTGGCTGAAGACTATATGGCGATCTTTTTTTATCCAGGGCGCCTGGAATTTTGAAGGTATGCAGAATATCGGTTTTGTATATGGCCTTCTCCCCGGACTCAAAGATATCCATGGCGAGAATAAAGAAAAACTGGAAGCTGCAATCAAACGCTACGGCACGTTTTTCAATACCCAGCCATACATGGCGCCTCTTATCATGGGAGTAACTCTGAGTGAGGAAAAGAAAGGCAATATCCCGACTGATGAATGTGCAGCCAGATTGCACTCCACAATGTCAAACACACTCGCTGCGATCGGCGATTCATTTTTCTGGGCAACCTTAAAACCCATTCTTGCCCTATTTATTCTGCTCTCTATCATGACAGGCTTTGTCTCTAGCGTGATACTCGGTCTTATTCTATTCAATGCTCTCCACATAGGATTTGCTGCAAAGGGTTTTAAGTCTGGATATGAAAATGGCCCTGATGCAGTGATCAAGGTGGGAAAGTCTATGTCTATGGACAGGATCGAGCGGATAAAATATCTGATCCCGTTCATGGGAGGTATGGTGTTGTTTTTTGTTCCCTCGTATATGGGAGCTTCTCTACCGCCTGTTACAGGCCTTCTTCTTATAATCGGACTCATGATCTTTGTGATATTGGATCAATTAAAGATACACGCAGTTGCGAGTTTTTACATAAGTTTTATTGCTTTGATGGGGTGGTTTATTCTACAATGAAAAAAAATACAGTGACGATAAAGAATGAGTTGGGAATACATGCAAGGGCTGCAGCAGTGTTTGTAAAAGAGGCGAACAAATTTTTATCGGATATTGCTGTGATAAAAGACAGTACAAAGGTAAACGGTAAAAGCATTTTAGATCTTCTTAC
>JAGVNP010000258.1 GCA_020053185.1 Deltaproteobacteria bacterium
AAGACCCAGACCCTAATAAAAAGATGTATCTCTTATCTTGATCTTGCATTGCAAACATCCTTAAAGGCTGACCAAGACCACGAAGCACTTCGAAACCAGATTTTAAACGAAAAGGTTAATTATGATTTGATCCGAGAGGAGATTACCGTCATTGCAAGGGAGAACCAAAGACAAACAAGAATATTCCTCATGAACTACCTTGAACGTTTTCAGAAACCTCTTACAAAAAAGCTCAAAGATAAATTGGCCGAAGAAATGCCTTCATGGAGCGGAAACCTGTGGAAACTGACCAGACAGTATGAGTCATGGATTACCGAGAACATGGCAGAGGAGATAGGCTATATCTCTAAAACAGAGAACAAACATTTCCTAGGCACCCATAATAAGGCGTATGCCAGTCTTTCCCGATACCTTGAAACATTCAGAGCACTCCTTGATGATACAATCCATAGGGTGCTCGGGATAAGGCTTGCTGAGGCAGATTGGGAGATCTCTGTAGTTGAGCCTGATCACCCTGATGTAAAAGTTCTCTATGCCTTTGATTTTCATTTTGATCTTATCTGGTTTCTCATCCCTATGGTGATTTTTAGAAAAGTCTTTGAAAAACATTTTCTTAATGAAATACCGAGAACAGTGGAGATAAACCTTTCCCGCCTTGCCGCACAATGGGAAGATCGGATAAATAAGGCAATTGACAAGATGCGTAAGCAAACGGTCCAGTATATCAAGGACGAGATCTCCACGATTGATGCCTTGTTGTCAGGAGTTCATGGACAGACAAGTGAAATCCGTGCCCTGACTGATGAACTTAAGCAACAGTGCGGTTTTTTGTAAGATTAGCCGGGTCATTTTGTTGCATGCCGCAAACCTTTAAGAAGGGATATGCAAAGGTCTCACAAGCCAGTTGCGGGAGAGACAAAGCTCTGGTAGAGTCAATTTTATGCAGCTAAAGAAGATAGACATACATGGGTTCAAATCCATTGCAAAAAAGACCTCCCTTTCGTTTCCCGGGGGTGTCACCTGCATTGTAGGGCCGAATGGTTGCGGAAAAAGCAATATTACCGATGCCTTCAGGTGGGTGCTCGGAGAACAATCCACAAAGACATTGCGTGCATCTTCCATGGAGGATGTCATTTTCACAGGCACCGAGGAATCACCTGCCGGTTCCATGGCAAGCGTAACCATGGAATTTGTCCGTAATGGGGGGTATTTTCCGCAATCTCTTGACGGATTCAATGAGATCTCCATCTCCAGACAACTCTTCAGGACAGGAGAGAGCATCTACTCTCTCAACGGGGTCAGGTGCAGACTGAAGGATATCTCGAATCTCTTTCTGGATTCAGGAATCGGAAAATACGGATATTCAATGATTGGGCAGGGCATGATTGAAGATATCGTGCAGGGAAGCCCAGATGACATACGTCTACTAATTGAAGAAGCTGCAGGGGTGGGAAAATTCAGGATCCAGAGGGCAGATGCGATAAAAAGACTTGAAAAAACCACATTAAACCTTGAGCGTATAAAAGATTTGCTCTCAGAGATATCCAAACAGAGAGACACCTTGCAATCCCACGCAAACAAGGCAAAGAGGTATCAGATATTCCGCAAAGAGATTAACGACCTCACGCAGATTTTGTGGACCCACGAGCTCTCTGACATCAAGAAACAGATTGATATCTTTCACGCAGATGAGGAACTTAAAAACGTCCTTATAAAAGAAGAGCATGCAAAGATTGCAGCCACAAAAGAAAGTTTTAGGGAACAAAAACAGCTCTCTGAAAAAAAGAAGCAGGATCTGGACGGACTTTCAAACAACCTTATCCAGAAAAAAAATAAACTTGAACTTACCGAGCGCGATATTAACTCCTGCCAGGAAAGACTGAAGGATTTCCAGTCTACAAAAGACATGCTGCTCTCCCGTATTGACCAGATTCAGCAGTACAGCTCGGCAATCCACACAAAAATACAGGAAGAAAAAGACGATCTGATAAAAATAGAACAAAGGCTCGCTGAATCTGAAGAAGAGACATCGAAGCACCAGACCATGCTCGATACAGCACGATCCCAATACGATGAGATCCAAAAATCCTACGAGCACGAACGTACATCACTTTTTGATCTTATAGGCCATTCAAAGGTGATCGAGCAGCGTATGTCTTCAACAAAGCAACGCGAGCAGGAAGTTGATGTAAATATACGCTCAAGAAATGAAGAGTTGGAAGAGGTAGTAGCCAAAAAGGGAGTACTCGAAAACAATTCCTCTCTGGCAAAGCAAGAGGTTGCAAAGCTTGAGGGGTATATGAAGGGTATTGAAGAAACGATTTCCTCGCTCACAATGGAAAAAGAAGGTCTCGATTCCATGATAGAGCAGGAATCCCAGGGGCTTATACACGCCCAGCAGGAGTACTCTGCAATAAGTGCAAAGATTGCCTTGCTCGAAGACATCATAAAAAGAGGCACCTCATCGCCAAAGAATAAAAATTTGAGCGAAAACGATCTGAAAAAAGTCGGCGATATCATACGCGTAATGCCGGGCTTTGAGGATGCTGTGGGAAGATCCATAGGCGATGGCATGGAGTATGCGGTCACCGACAGTTATCAGGTAGCGCTTGAATATATAGACAAGGAAATCTATCCGGGATTTGTTCCCAACTCACCTTTGCTTGATGCTAACGCATCAATGCCTCTGCCCAGTGAACCTGGTGTATTGGGATATCTTAAAAACTTCATCGAGACACAGGAAAATTTTCGCGGGATAAGGGACGCCCTTGCAGGCGACATGATGGTTATAGAGGATATTCATATTGGGTTAAGCCTTTTGGAAAAGAGACAACTCACACACAATGCAGTTACGAAAAACGGGATAATCCTTGAAAAAACAGGAGTGATCAAGACCACACCGACCCATACAAAATATGTAGAAGTGCTCAAGGCAAAGACAGAAAAAGAGTCATTGAGTCTGAAAAAAGAGTCACTTACACTGTCACTGCAGGGGATCAAGGACAGGCTCGATGAGAAAAATGCAAAATCAAACCTTATCATATCAAAAATAAACGATATGAAAGAGGATCTTGCAGAAAAGAGCGCCAGACTTAGTCTGCAAACCCATTACCTGGCCGGCATCAGCGCCCAGCTAGAACACATGCAGGCAACAATCACCTCTTTTAATCAGGATCTTGCCATGTGGTCAGAGCTAAAGACACGGCTCGAAAATGAATTTCTGGCTGCAAAAACTGACAAGGAAGAAACCGAGCGCAAAATCGAGGAGAAACAGATCCAGGTAAAAGATCTTGGCGTATCAAAAGAAGAGCATGCGCATAAAATGGAGGACATGCAAAAAGACCTTCAAGCACATGTAATGACAAACCAGGAATTGAAGATCACATGCACATCAAGAAACGAGGGCATAAAGAAGCTTGAAGAGCAGGTAAAAAAGGAAGAGGAAGAAGTTTCGGAGGACAGAAAAAGGCTCGCCGAGATTGACAAGAATGAAAAAGAGGTTTTTGAGGCAATCGCCAGCCACAGCACTTTGATTGAAGGACTTAAAAACGAGATACAGGGACTTGAAGAATTCTATAGCAGTCTTTCTTCTGAATATACCGGGCTCCAGGAAAAAATAATTTCGATAGAAAAAGATATTGAGTCTCTCCAGGAAAATATATCCTCAATGGAAAAACAGCATGATGAGATCTCGCTCAACAGGAGAGAAAAACAGATTGCCTTTGACATGGCCCAGCAGAGGCTGCATTCCATGTTTGGAGAAGCTGAAGCCCCAGCCATTCCGGAAGAATTTGATCCTGTTGAAACTCAACAGAAGATCGAAAAGATTCAGTTTAAACTGGAAAAGATGGGGCAGATCAATTTTACCTCTATAGAGGAATATGAAGCAGTGCAAAAGCGCTGGGAAGACCTCAATGTCCAATACCTGGACCTCACCGAGTCCCACACAAAACTCAAGCAGGTAATTGAAAACATTGAAAAAGAGGCGAGAAAGGAATTCAATACCACTTTTTCCGCAGTTAAGAAAAATTTCTCTGAGATCTTCATAGAGCTTTTCTCCGGCGGCAAGGCAGATCTTGTGCTTCAAGACAATGATTCGCTGGAAGGAGGCGTAGAGATTATGGCATGCCCTCCTCATAAAAAATTGCGGCATATGTCTCTGCTCTCTGGAGGGGAAAAAGCATTATGCGCTCTGTCGCTGATATTTGCCCTGTTCCAGGTGCGTCCTTCCACATTCTGCATACTCGATGAGGTGGATGCACCCCTCGATGACGCAAACATCGATCGCTTCAAGAAGCTGATCAAGAAATTTTCAGAAGAGTCTCATTTCATTATCGTTACCCACAGCAAACAGACAATGGCTATGGCAGACACTATCTACGGTATCACATTTGAAACCCCTGGCATCTCAAAAGTAATATCCATGGAGTTTCAGTGATCAGCAAAAAAGTAAGAAGTAGGTAGTAAGCAGTAAGCAATAAACCATGCGCCTCGTACCTTGTACCTTAAACCTTATTTAGACTACATCGCCTTTGTCAGGATATCGGCGAGTTCTGCGTCAGTGAGGGAGATAGGATTTCCCTTCATGCTACTTGAAGCTAAAGCTTCCTTTACTATTTCCCGGACATGCTCCTGCTTCAGACCTATTGCGGAAAGAGGTGGAATATTGAGGTCATTGCAAAGAGCTTTTACCCAAAAAACTCCATCCTGGATTTTTGCTGAATCTTTTCCAGTGATGATGCGGGCGATGTCTTC
>JAGVNP010000326.1 GCA_020053185.1 Deltaproteobacteria bacterium
CTTTTCCTGTGAGCGAAAAATGTGCGAAAATGATATTCAGCATTCCCATGCATCCATATCTTGAAAAAGCCGATCAGGAGCATCTTGCAGAAACAATCTTGAGCGCAGTCTAAAAATAGGAGAAAATATTGAAGGCCAAATCAGATGATACGCCGAAAAAAGTTCTGGTAGCAGTTATTGGCGCAGGCTACTGGGGAAAAAATCTCGTACGGAATTATAATGAGATCGGAGCCCTTCATAGTATCTGCGACAGCTCGACTGCTGCCATAAAGACATTTAAAAACCAGTATCCAGATGTTAACTGCACTACATCTTTTCAGGAAATATTGGATAACAATGAGATCGACGGTGTGGTGATCGCTGCACCTGCTGCCATGCATTTCTTGCTTGCACGAGAGGCTCTGCTGTCAGGAAAAGACGTGTTTGTGGAAAAGCCTTTGGCCCTTAGCCTTGAAGAGGCAGAAGAGCTTGCTGCCATCGCAGAGCGTGAATCAAAAATACTCATGGTAGGACATCTGCTCCAGTATCATCCGGCATTTATAAAGCTCAAAGAGCTTATCAAAAGCGGCGAACTCGGCAGAATAAATTATATCTATTCGCACAGGCTTAATTTCGGCAAGATCAGGCGCGAGGAAGACATTCTCTGGAGCTTTGCGCCCCATGATATCTCCATGATACTTTCCATCGCATCAGAGGCACCGGAAGCGGTGAGCGCAATCGGAGGAAATTATCTCCATAAAAAGATAGCGGATGTGACCACTACACATATAGAATTTCCGAGCGGGGTTAAGGCGCATGTGTTTGTATCATGGCTTAATCCCTACAAGGAACAACGGCTTGTTGTAATGGGCGATAAACAGATGGCAGTATTCAATGACACCCTTGCATGGGGAGAAAAACTTTTGCTCTATCCGCATGATATCCACTGGGAACAGGGTATTCCTGTGCTGGAGAAAAAAGACGCTGTTCGGGTGGAGGTAGAACAGAAAGAACCTCTGCGTGAAGAATGCGTTCATTTCATCAACTGTATCACCAACAGAATTGCCCCGATTACTGATGCAAAAGAAGGCATCGAGGTATTGAGGATACTCAAGGCTAGTCAGTCTTCTCTGGTTAGCGACGGGAAAAAGATCTACCTGAAGCCTGAAACATCAAAGCAGTTTTTTGCCCACGAAACGAGCTATATCGACAAGGACGTCGAAATCGGAAAAGGCACAAAAATATGGCATTTCTCTCATGTACTGCAAGATTCCCGCATAGGAGAAAACTGCTCCATCGGTCAGAACGTGGTGATAGGCCCTGATGTAAAAATAGGGGAAGGCTGCAAGATACAGAACAATGTGTCTATCTATAAAGGAATTACTCTGGAAGACAATGTTTTCTGCGGACCATCCATGGTATTCACCAATGTATTCAACCCAAGGGCCAATATATCGAGGATGAATGAACTAAGGCCCACACTTGTAAAGAAAGGTGCGACCATCGGCGCAAATGCAACCATTGTGTGCGGACATGCCATAGGCGAATATGCCTTCATCGGTGCAGGCGCTGTTGTAACAAAAGGCGCTCCCAGCTATGCCTTGATGATGGGCAATCCTGCACGGCGGACAGGATGGATGTGTGAATGTGGAAACAAGCTGGACAATAAACTTATTTGCCCTCATTGCGCTAAGAAATATGAAAAAGATGGCGAAGGGATAAAACCGAAAGGTTAATTTTGAATTTTAAATTCTTAATTATGAATGACAACTTAGAGCTAAAATATAAGGAGATGACATGGAATATTCGATAAGCCCTGACGGAAAGAAGTTCCCCATCCCCACAAAGGAAGACTATAAAAAAGAATTCGAAAAGCTTAAGGCAATTGCCGCAAAAGAGAAAAAGGCGGGCAGGCAGATCGTTGTTGTCATGGGTCTTGGTTTTGTCGGCGCAGTCATGGCTGCGATCGTTGCTGACTCTACAGATAAAAAAACAGGTAAGAGCAAAAAATTCGTTATCGGCATGCAGAGACCGAGCAACAGGAGTTTCTGGAAAATCCCTCTCCTCAACAAAGGGATCTCTCCGGTAAGCGCAGAAGACCCGGAAGTTGAAATTCTAATAAACAGATGCGTGCTTGACAAGAAAACACTTATTGCCACCTACACCTATGATGCTTTATGTCTGGCGGATGTGGTGATCGTTGATGTGCAATGCGACTATCTCAAAGAAGACCTTGGCAATGTCGTATCAGGCAGAGCAGATATCGATGCACTGGAAGATGCCATAAAAATTATCGGCCAGAAGATAAAGCCTGAATGTCTTGTGCTTATCGAGACAACTGTGCCGCCCGGCACTACCGAATACATCGCATACCCTGCAATAAAAAAGGCATTTGAAGCTAGAAACATAAAGAAAGAGCCTCTGCTTTCCCACAGCTATGAGAGGGTTATGCCTGGAAAAGAATATGTGAGATCAATCAGGGATTTTTGGAGAGTGTGCAGCGGTATTAATAATGAGAGCAGGAAAAAGGTAGGAAAATTCCTGTCTGAAGTTTTGAATGTGAAGGAATATCCGCTCACCATACTCGATCGCCCCATAGAAAGCGAAACCTGCAAGATCGTTGAAAACAGCTACCGGGCAACCATACTTGGATTCATGGATGAGTGGAGCACTTTCTGCGAGAAGAACGGTGTGGATATGATGAAAGTAATCAAGGCAATCAAGGTTCGTCCCACGCACAGCAACATGATATTCCCAGGCCCTGGCATTGGCGGATACTGCCTGCCCAAGGACGGCGGCCTTGGTGTCTGGGCATACAGACATCTCATGGGCTTCGAAGACAACCTGTTCACAATTACACCAGAGGTCATCAATATCAATGATACAAGGGCTCTCCATGCAGTAGAACTCATCAGAGATGGTTTGAGAAACATGGGAAAGGTAGTTGCTGCATCTCTGGTTACTGTCCTTGGCGCCTCCTACAGAGAGGATGTGGGTGATACCCGATACTCAGGGTCAGAGATTATGGTGCGCAAAATAGCTGAAATGGGTGGTGAGATTAAAGTACATGATCCGTATGTTCAGCACTGGTGGGAATTCGAGAGCCAGGATGAGTACCCTGCAACAGGAAGATCGTGGGCACGGTTTTTCAGGAATCAGGAAGGACTGAAAAACTTAAAGATAACCGAGGATCTTGCATCAGCCATCAAAGGCGCAGATGCTGTGGTGCTTGCAGTTCGCCATGCACCTTATTTAGACCTTGATCCTGACAAGATGGTAAAGATGATAGGGGCCCCAGCAGCAATCATTGACTGCTTCGGTATTCTCGATGATGCAAAGATCGAGCGTTACTTTGAGCTCGGCTGCGAAGTAAAAGGACTTGGCAGAGGCCATATCCAGAGAATCAAAGATAAAGTGAGAAGAAAATCCAAGAAAGCCATGTAGTGTAAGACGTGACAAGTGACGAGTAAAAAGTAAATAGTGAACAAACTCTTGTTACTCGTTACTTGTTACTTGTCACTATCTTGCAAATCTCCCTGATAAATGTCTCATCAGTGCCGCAGCATCCGCCTATAAAGCTGGCGCCGGAATTTA
>JAGVNP010000188.1 GCA_020053185.1 Deltaproteobacteria bacterium
GATCAGGATCCATCAGGATTGTTGAAGTCACATGAGAACCGACCCCAGCATGACTGATTGCAAGCGCTCTCTTTGCGCCTTTAACCTGCAGATCAGTCCAGTCAGCCGGCTTTTTCCTGTCAAACTTCTTCCACAGATTTTCATCGCCATGGATCTCTGCCCATCTGCCCCAAATCTGCGTTGCAATCTCAAATACCTGCATGATACCGGTTGCACCTACTGCATGCATGCACCCGATAAGTCCGCCTGAAAGATTGGACGGCAGTTTGCCTGGCTTGCCTGTTTTGGGATTGGTGTGATAGCAGTCACCAGACTCCACATAATCTCTCCCTTCCCCATACGGGCGAAGACCGATATCCTCATATGTCTGAACATCAGATATGGTGAATGCATCGTGCAGTTCGATCACATCGAGATCTTCTGTTGGGTCAGTGACGCCTGCCATGCGATAGCCATACCAGGCCGCCATTCTTGCTGCCAGGAACCCTGTAAATCCAGGGTAACGCTCGCCGCCAGGAAATCTTTCGCCAAGATCCTTGTACTGATCTGCAGTTTCATTGGGCAGCAAAGGAATCTGCATGTCCATTCTGTCTGCCGGTCTCAAACTATGCGATCCTGCTGCAACCCAAATTCGTAGAGGTTTGTTCTTTGTGTTTTTTGTGAGCTTCATTGCTGTAGGCTCATCGCAGATAATCGCACATGCAGCGCCTACGCTCATAAGGCAGCAGTCAAGCGCACGGAGAGGATATGCAACAACAGGAGATTTCAGAACATCTTCAACTGTGATCTTCATAGGGCCCTGTGCATACGGATTCATCCTGGCATACCCATGATGTTTTACTGCGATCTCTGCAAGCGTTCTTCTAAAAGAATCTTCTTCCTTTCCAAAAACCTTCCAGTATTTCTGTGCCATGACCGCATAGTAGCCGGTATAGATGTGTCCCAGAGGGCTCTCCCAGTCTTTGTCTGCTGCGCAGGAAATAAGGAAATTCCCTTCGTCAGTCGGAACCTCATCCATTCTCTCCCAGCCCATTGCAAGTACGCAGTCAGAATAACCGGATGCAACTGTCTTCATTGCTTCCCACAAAGTTGATCCTCCGGTAGCTCCTCCTGTCTTCACGCCACAGTTGCCAAGAGGGTCAAGCCCGAGCCTGTCGTGGATCACTGCTTCGCCGAGCAGCTGATCGCCAAAGTGATCTGCAAAATGCCCGTAGTAGCAGGTGTGGATATACTTCTTTAATTCTGCCGGCGTCATATTGATAAGTTCTGCGGCCTGAGTAAACGCATCAATACAGAGTTCCTCTGTGCGCTTATCAGGAAATGCCCGGTCAAACTTGGACTGCCCGGCAGTTACCAAATAGACAGGTTTCGTCAATTTGGGAACCTTGAGTTGTTGTTCACTGAATTTGATCATTCATACACCTCCTGTATATTTTATATATGTTTGTTTTTTTATTGCCTACAAAGTCCCTACCCAGACAACTACTGCCAGATTCTTTGAGTTGTTGCTGATCATCTCTTTTGCCTGAATGGAATAATATTGAACGCAGTCTCCTTCATGCAGAACAACCGGCTCATCGCTGTAGGTAAGCTCCACTGATCCTTTAAGAACACAAAGCAACTCCTGGCTGTTTTTAATATTTTTTCTTGCAGGGATGCTTTTGCCAGGCTCAATTGCGATTATCGAACTGTCAATCACCCGCCTGTTTTCCGGGGAGAAAAACCGTCTTGTAGCAAAGCCGGATTTTGGAATTTCCAGATCCTCCCATTCCGATCTTTTGATTACGATCAGCCGCTCCTGGCCTTCTGCCTGTTTAATGACATCGCCTGCTTCTATACCTATTGCGCTGCATATATTGATGAGCGTATACACCGATGGCGAGTTGACATCATTCTCCACCTGCGACAGAAACCCTTCAGAGATGCCTGCCTTCTCAGCAATCACCTTTAAGGTAATCCGTCTTTCTTTTCTTTCTTTTCTGAGTACTGAGCCTAGTTTCATAAGTTTTATGTAAAAAAATATTGCATAAGTTAATATTTTGTATTAGTAAACATATAGCATTAATTAATATTTACTGTCAATTAATTATTGGCAGCAGACACCTAATACAAGTTTTAATTATAAGGAGCTAAAAATGATAGAACTCACACAAGAAGAATTGATGCTTTCTGATACCATGTACAAGTGGGCTTTAGCAGAGATCGCACCCATCCAGGAACAGATCGACGAAGAAGACAAAATGCCTGAGGGCTTTTTTAGAAAACTCGGCGATCTCGGAATGCTCGGTATAACCATAGCCGAAGAATACGGCGGATCAGGACAGGGCATTATGATGCAGGTTCTGGCAGTCGAGCAGTTGAGCAGGTTTTCGCCAGGGCTTGGTATGACATATGCCGCACATTCAAACCTTTGCGCAAACAATATCCATAAAAACGGCAATGACGCGCAGAAGAAAAAATATCTTCCACCAATGTGCACAGGCGAGCATGTCGGCGCGCTGTGTCTGACCGAGCCCAATGCAGGCTCTGATGCCTTGGGCGGCATGAGAACCTACACAAAAAGGGATGGGAATGACTATATAATGAACGGCGCCAAGATGTTCATTACCAATGGCAGCATCGCAGACACACTTTTAGTGTATGCAAAGACCGACCTTGCTGCTGGCCCTCACGGCATCAGCGCCTTCATTGTTGATGCAAAATCAAAAGGCGTGAGCGTATCCAAGAAGCTCAAAAAATGCGGAATGAGAGGCTCCCCCACTTCCGAACTCAGTTTTGAGGACGTGAGAGTGCCTAAAGAAAACTTGATCTATGAGGAAAACAAGGGCGTGCATGTAGTGACATCAGGCCTTGCCTATGAGCGGATCACGCTTGCAGGAGGATCTGTGGGCATGGCAGAGCAGGCGCTCGAATACTCCATACAGTACGCAAAAGAAAGAGAGCAGTTCGGAAAGCCCATCAAAGATTTTGAGATGATCCAGCAGAAGATCGCTGACATGTATTGCCTCACCGAGGCATCCCGCGGCATGGTGTACAAGGCTGCGCGCTTTGCAGACTCACCAAAAGGAAAACGCGGCGGAAAAGGCACTGAGCTTGATAAGCTCGCAGCAGCAGCTATCCTGTTTGCCGCAGAATCAGCATCCAAAGTATGTTACGAAGGCGTGCAGATCCACGGCGGGTACGGCTACTGCCTGGAATACCCTATACAGAAGCTCTGGAGGGATGCAAAACTATATGAAATCGGAGCTGGTACTTCAGAAATCAGACGCATTATAATTGCCCGGGAACTGTTCCGTTAAAGCCAGGATTTAATATTTACAATATAGGTTGGCCATAAACCGGAAAGTCCGGCTTATGGCCAACATTAAGACCCAAAATACCCCCTCTAGTTAACACTCCTTACAATATTCATACTTCCAAGATATGCGTGTACTAAAGCAACTACTGGTACAGCGAGAGGATCGGTCTTGCTCTGATACTCCATAACGAAACGCTCCCCACCAAAAAAGATTACCACTGGCCGAACTGCATCCCATTTTCCTATTTGAGTTTTTCTGTATTCAACCGTCGTCATTTCTCTCACCCCTTTTTCTTCTTCCTTCCTCTCTATTAAAACTTATCGGTTCAACCCGTGATTCCTTAATCTCTAA
>JAGVNP010000089.1 GCA_020053185.1 Deltaproteobacteria bacterium
CCACGTTTCCGTTCACTGCCCCTATTTTTTTTACTGTTCCTGATTTTCCAGGCGGCACCATGATCTTGTGCACTACAAGATTGCTCTCCTGTACAGTGCCGAGCACATCACCTGGATTTACCTTGTCGCCGATCTTCGCAACAGGCTTAAAACTCCATTTTTTTGATCTATCAAGAGCAGGCCTTTCTGCACCTCGTACAATATATTCTCCGAAATCTTTTGCAAGGGCATCAAGCGGCCTTTGTACACCGTCGTAAATCGACCTGATAAGACCCGGACCGAGCTCAACGCTCAATGCCTCACCTGTTCTTGCTACAGGCTGTCCTGGCCCGATCCCTTCAGTCTCTTCATAGACCTGGATGGAATACTCATCACCCTTGATCTCTATGATCTCGCCAAACAGATTTGCCTCGCCCACGCGCACCATCTCGTACATCCGCGCACCAATAAGTCCGCGTGCAATAACGAGAGGTCCTGAAACCTTTACCACTTCTCCTTTGTTCGCATTCATATCAGTTGTCCTTAAATTTAGTCTTTTCCTAATAGATCAATACCCATGGAGCGTTCCACGGACTTTCTTATCTTCTGGAAACTCAAGTGTTTGCTTCCCTCGTGCGAAGGGATGATCGCAAGGATGGCAGAGCCTCGCTTTCTGAAATCGTCTATGGCATCCATTGCTTCAATTGCCATGCTCTCAGTAACGAGCACAATTCCGATCTCCGGATTTTTTGATATGATCACCAGTTCCTGGTGCAGCTTTGAGCTGTCATCCACTGGGATGATCTCAAAGCCCACTCCTTTGAACCCGATGATCAGATGTCTCTCTCCAAGAGCAACTGCCTTAGACATAACACTCCCTAAGCCTAGATCTGAGCACTTTTTGGTCTATACGATTAACCCTGCCGTTTATTGTCAGTTTAAGATTCTGCATCTCTGCCTGCAAACCTGCGAGGAAGGCAAAAACCCGTTCAGGCCCTGCGGTCTGAAGTTTTCCGTCTTTTGCAAGTTTTATCAGGTGGTTCTGTACGCCAAGCTCAAAGCCCGGCACCTGCTCATCTTTTGGCATAGAAAAAGCATCTAAGATAAGATCCCCCACATCCCCATCCACCAGCGAGATCCATACTTCAGGATTTCCTGCAGCAGCAAGCTCATTGGCAATTGAAGAAAAGTCAGAAAGAGGCAGGATATACTGCAGACATTTTTTCAGCGGCTGGTTCTTTTTTAGTGTTCTCCAGAGAACAGTAATAATATAAGAAATCACCCTGAATCTGACATATTTTGATATGAGTTCTGAATTAATCTCCTGGGCCATAGATAGAAGATGCCTGAGATATGCCCCATCCAGGATGATATCAATTGTCTCAGGCTGAATCCCTGTTTCCCAGTTGAACTCTGCCTCTCTCATGGCCTGCGGCAACTCGGATAAATCGCCTCCTGCAATAGATAGAAGGTGCTCCTGAGAAAGAGTGACGCCGGCAAACGGATATTCAGTTCTTCCCATGAGAGCATTTTTCAAATTGAGATAATCTCCCTGAATGAGAAACATATCCACAGGCAGACTCGATGGGCATTCGCTGCGCAGAGATAAGGCTGTATTACTGAAGCATTCATCAGTAAGATCACCAGAATCAACCCAGGCCATTACAGGAGTCAGGTAGTCTTTCAGAAAGGTTTCCTGGAGATACGGGATAAGGTCACTGATATGCTCCTGGCTGATTAGGCTTAAAAAGAAATCCTTATTCATAAAGCGGTTTTCCAAAACGCTTATCCTTCCTGATACGAATCCCCAGTGTGCATCATTTGTCAAACGTGGAATCATAGCTATGCCTCAAACAGCTCCTTTGCAATGACAGGGAGTATCTGATACTCGATCTCCCTAAGTAGCGTGGAGAGCGTCTGGTCTACGTCAAAGTCAGCCCTTGCAAAAATAAAACCACCTCGCTCCGGGAGAGAAATGGCCTCGTCGATCGTGATTTTTGCCTCATCCCTTGTCGCATTGATACCGGGCAGGACCTTTGAGAAGACCTGGTTTTCCTCGGGGTGGATTTGAATCTTTCCGCTTAAGTCTCCTGAAACCTTTTTGATCAAACGGCCCATAACTTGCGCATAGGTATCTTCAGGCCATGCCAGAATTTTCTGGCGAGCCTGATCGAATAGGCTACTTATCAGAGCATTTCTTTTTTCAAGGATCTGCTTACCCGCACTTCCCTTGAACTGGATAAGCCTGCGGTTGAACTCCTCTTCAAGAGAAAGAGCCCTTGTCTTGTAGAGCCATTCTGCCTCTTTTTTGATTTCTTCTTTTCCGTAAGCGATATGGGATGCAGACTGTTTTTGCGCAGCTTCGGTTATATGCTTTGCCTCGGCTTTTGCCTCATCAAGCACTGTCTGGCGAATTTTTTCTAATCCCATGAGTTAGCCCTGTATAGAGAGGAATTGTAGAGCTGTCGGCTGTGTCAGAAATACGATGAATAGAATAGTTGCGAGCAGTGCAACAACCGCATAGGTTTCCACAAATGCCGGGAAGAGAATTGCCCGGCCAGCTTCTTCAGGCCTTCTTGCAATCAGAGAAATACCTGCTGCAGCAGCCTCTCCTTGCTTGATTGCCGAGACAAGCAGGGCAATCCCAGCGCCTAACCCGATAAAGAATAGGGCAATTCCTGTTCCAAGGGTTATTTTGAGTTCAGTGCCGCCGATGAGTCCTGTCTGGGTCATCATTAATATGGCAGCAATAAACCCATAAAATCCCTGTGTTCCAGGCAGCGCGATCATAACCAGCATGCGGCCGAAAAGTTCTGGTTTTTCACGCATCACGCCTGCGGCCTGGTGAGAAGCTATTGCAATGCCCCAGGCCGAACCTGCGCCTGCCAGTCCAAATGCCATACCTGCGCCTGCATAGCACAGGCCCCGTCCAACCTCAATCAATTCAGGTGTCATATTTCCTCCTTAAGTAACTTCTATTAACCGGGCCGGACTCGTGAGTCTGTAAAATCCAGCCAATTGTTTTGTAATCAAGCATTTAGTCATACTTATGCTCTTTCTTCTGTTTTTTTCATAATGCACATGTCAGAGTCAAAACCAAGTGGTTGGAATGGTCTTGCCCCTGCTTCGTAAAATCTTCCGAAGAATTCCACAAAGATGAGCCTCATAGAGTGCACGAATGCGCCGAGCACGCTGATCGCAAAATTAAACACATGACCGATGAGTAGCAGCATAATGAATAAGATGAATCCTACATAAGGGATATCCTTGAGCATGCCTGCCATAAGATTAAACGCCATGGCCACGATAGAGGTAGTAAGACCGAGCGCTAACAGACGGCAGTATGAGAGTGTGTCGCCGATGAAAGCCGTGATGCCATAGCTTCCCATGATCCCGTAGAGGCTCACTATGCCTCCGGCAAGCCTTCCAAAAATGTTTTTAATATCCCTGGCCTGTGTAAGGACGAGGCAGATAGCGCCAATGTAAAATGCCCATTTGCCGGCATTAAAAATGGAAGGGTTGGTCTTAATGAATATTTTGCTCACCATTATAAGTACCCCGGTTAGGGTCACAATCCAGCACACTCCATCAGAGAATGCAGACATCCAATCCCGCGTTCTCAGTGCACCGAACATTTTCAGGATCAAGCCATAAAACTGATTAATGACCCCAATGCCAAGGGCAGCCACGAGTGCGATAATGGTCTTGTCCATTGGATCGAGCAGTATAAATGTCTGTTGAAGCTTTAAGAGGAGATTGTTCTCACCAAGATATTCCGGCTTATAAAGATCGCCGAACCATGATCCGAGTATTGCCCCGAATATAATGCTGCTGATGCCTCCGTATAGAAGTATGCGGGAGAAATTATGTACACCTTTGTATACTCTGGTTTTTGTAGCAAGGTAGGAGCTGAAAAGTACGAGCATAAGTCCATAACCTACATCACTGAAACAGATACCGAAAAACAGATAGAAGTTTATCTGCAAAAACGGTGTAGGGTCAAAAGCTCTATAAGGCGGCAGCCCGAACATCTCCACTAGTAACTGTATAGGTCTAAAGAGATATGGAACAGATAGGCTGACCGGCACATTTTCATCAGGACCCGGATCCTGGACAGTGATCTCGGATTCAGGAAGTTCCTGTTTTAGGGTAGATTCCAGAGCATCAACATCCTTTTTTCTGATATAGCCCCCGATGACGTGCACCCATTTACTCTGAATTCCTCGTGCAGACGCAATCTGTCTTTCTTTGCTGTTCTGCCAATAGGCCTTCAGAACTTTGAGAGGCCTGCGGCCTTCCATGGGGTCGAGACTTTCTGTCATGAGTTTTATTTTATCGGAGACCTCGGAAACCTTTTCCTTATATGCGTTTAAGTCGCTTTTCAGCTCATGAATGCGGTCAATTATTTTCTCCATCACTTTTGGAAGCTGGATCTCATCAAATTCAAC
>JAGVNP010000132.1 GCA_020053185.1 Deltaproteobacteria bacterium
AGCACATTCACCAATATCAGATATCTGACCGGACGCCAGGAGACACTGTTCTTAAGCTCACCATAGACCTGAAAATAAAAGAGGACCTTTTAAAAGACTGGGTGTATTCACAAAATCTCCAGTTCCCCCGCTGTGTGAGACCTAAAGTCGTGACAATGATCGCATCAAAGGGCATCAAGGACGGAAAACCTGTGGAGTGGTGGACATCTCCTGGGGCTAAAAACTTTTCCGAGTTTGAAACACAGCTTGCAGAAAACCTTTTTCTCTGGGGTGAAAACGCCATAAAAACCCGCGGAGAGATCACCGGATTCTCATATGCCGGAGAAGATCCTGTAAGCCTGGCGAAAAAAATAAATGCTGACCTGGTGCTTGCAGGGAGCATACGCTACACAGCAGAAACAGCAGGCGGGTATGCATGCAGCCTGAATGTCAGGCTCATTGATTTGCATGACGGCGCTGTGCTCCAGTCATGGAATATCATACAAAAAGGGGATGTAACCTCGAAAGAAATGAATTCCCTGATGATTGACCGGATGTTGCCAGTCTTAAGGGAAAAGATAGACAAAACGATCACAGTCACATACACCGAAGACACCAAAAGCTATCTTTGCATAGAAGAAATTGCAGATTTTTCCATCTACCAGTCTTTGATCAACAGCCTTAGTCAGATGGAAGGTGTTTCTCAAATTACCCCTTCACAGATCCAAGGGCATACGATCTGCCATACCCTTTCTACAAAAGGAAATCTCATCGATATTGTTAAAAAGCTGAAATCACAACAGATCGCCGATCTCGATATAAGAATAGAGGATGATACTGCTTACATAAAAATCCTTAACCGGTAACGAATAAAGGTCTAAGGTTTTAGGTTCAAGGTGCAAGGCTAAAAAAGGCACAAAGGGCATGTTCAATGTTCAAGGTCCTATGTTGGTTTTCCTCTGAGATCAGAGAGCTTAGAAGTACCAACGTTGAACATAAAACGTAGAACAGTAAATTTAACCAATTACCTTTTACCCTAAACCTTGAACCCTATACCTCTCGCCTATTTTTTATATCTCCCCATTAATTGCCCCTGGCCAAGAACATGCCCTTCCATGGCCTTTAAAAGACATTTTTTGTTTACTCCGGGCTTGAGATCCAATCGAGTATCAAGGGCATAGATCTTAAAAAAATATCTGTGGTTGCCAAAAGGAGGACACGGGCCACCATATCCTGTCTTATAAAAATCATTTCTGCCCTGCACTGTTCCGTCTTTAAGCGTTTCCTTGCATGGCATTCCTTCAGACAACCCTTTTGCATCGCCGGGAATGTTGTAGATTACCCAGTGCACCCATATGCCCACAGGCGCATCCGGATCATCGCAGATAATGCATATGGACTTTGTCTCTTTAGGGATATTGCTCCAGGTAAGAGGAGGCGAGATATTCTTGCCTTTGCAGGTATATACATCCGGGATCATTTTTCCAGCCTCAAATGCAGGACTTTTGAGACTGATCACAATATCAGAACCCTTCCCCTTAATCTGGGCAGATGTTTCATTATGTAAGGGGATAAAAAATAAAGATACTATTACAATCAATAAAAGGTGTCTGTTCATACTGCCGTATCTACCTTTCATGTGTCTTTTTATCCATGACAGATCTGTTATTGTTTCTTCAAAACCTCCTTCGCAAGCTCCTTCACAGCCGTATAATCCCATTTTTGGAAGGACTGAATATATTTCTGCAGATCTTTATCGCTTAAAGGGCCGGATAAGATATAAATGTCTTTTGCTGCAATGCGATCACCCTTAAGGGCTGGCCCCCATACAAGTACCCATTTGCCCACACTTAAGTCTTCTATACCCAGATCCTTGCCTTTGAAACTGCTTACGCTGGTCGTGCATTGGTTGCCCTTATACACAAAATTATTCGCAAGAAGAACCTTGACATCTGCCACAATAATATAACCACCAGCAGCGCTTACTTCTTTAATTTGGCCCTGATACGCAACATACTCCCAATCCGTCATATACTGGGGGGTAGTCGTAGCACTGCATATTCCAAAAGCAAGGATGGTCATACACAAAACACCTACGCTTACCGCTGCCTTGACTATGTCTCTCATATTTATCACCTCTACCTTAGTTTTGCTGCCAATAATATCTTTTCACGCTGTTACTTTCCGGTACATCGATAGTCACTGCACCGACTCCTCCGCCAGGACCTGCTGTACCAATTATCAGCTTTGTACCTTCCGGAGTAACTATCATGGTTGGCTCAGATGGAATACTTCCGCCAAGAGCAAGTCTTCTATCTGACTTTGCAAGTACCTCTACACCGTTTGCATCATTGGTTGTATCAAAGTTGATGACAGCCTCTCCTGTCAAATAGTTCATGGCATATAGATAACCTCCGCCAAGACCTTGCACATAACATTCATCTGTCTCAGCCCCTGAACTGCTTGGACAGAAGGTTGTAAAGAACACAATCCCGTTGATTACAATCGGAGAAGACACCACTGTTTCACCGGCACATTCATTCAGCCTGATATACCATCCGTTTCCATTTGTAATGTTTGCATAGGTCTCAGGACCATAGCTGTAGCTGGTTACATCGATGAGATCAGCCTCTGTAAAGGTTGTAGCAGATGTAGGCCATCTGTTCTTTATAGCATAGAAACGGTTTACTGTAGTTGTTTGTGTCGGATGCTCTCGGTCACCGGTGCCGATAAATACATAATCACCAAACCCCTCAAGCGTTATATCCGGTGAATAGAAAAATTTAAGCAGGCTTGAGGCAGTTGCACCATACCTTGCTTGGAAAATTAGTTTCTCTTCCCACTCGCCATCTGCATCTCTGTCTTCGAATGCAAACAGATCGCCGCCTAAAGATCCGGCATAGATTGTGTCTTCCAACCCGTTGCCGTTGTAATCAAAAGAAGTGAGATCTACCACGCTGTAGTCTAGGTCGCTGAAGTTACTATGATTGAAGTTAATATGGGAATTCAGAGCGCCTGTTGCTGCATCCACTGCAAATATTGCCCTGCCTTTAGTGTCATTGGAGGCAGGATTGTCCAGATCCTCGTTATCTGCATCATATCCGCCGCTAAGCAGTATTACCTGCTTTGTATTGCCGCTGCCAATTGCAATCGTGCGGATTACTGGTGTAGACCATGACTGCCCAAGAGTTTCATTGGTCAAAATATTCGGAGCAATCTCCCATGCCCATTTAGGAGAAAGATATCCGCTAGAGATATAGTCACCATTGGCATCATAATCACCAATATCCAGGGTATAGTACTTATTGCCCCCACGTCTGAGACCAAAGGTCACGTATCGATTGGTTCCATCCTTATACAGCACAGGAGATCCATCCACATAATAGTGATGGGTGGTGCTGTCCTTCAATTCCTTAAGGGTTGGGAGCAATTCCCATGGAGTAAATGTCCATGCCTCGTTTACCGTATCATCGGCCAGATTGCTTACTGTTCCCTTGTCATCATCGACAAATACATGTAGGAATCCGTCATTAGCTCCTACAAAGATTACTGTTTTATTCCCATCATACATTGTGGCTGGACGCGAATGAAGTATATCTCCCAACATCCAATCACGTTCTTCATCTCCGCCCTGATCGTAAATGCCCTCGCCTTTCAAATAAGCCAGCAGGTCAAGATACTCAAGCAGGTTTTCCAGCCCCATGACAGTATATGTGATCAAACCATTCAGTGAGCCAATCAAATTCGATGAATGCGTCAATGCTGTCGGGTTACCGCTCTTGTAGGTATAGTTATTTCTCGAGCTCTGTGTAAGAAGAGCTGCACCGGCACCTCCCTCTTCTGCTGTTGAACCGTCATTTAAACTCTCCTGCCAGCATGATGTGGCACTATCCAAAATCAGGCCATCGGCATTCGTTGCAAAAGAGCCATTCTTCTGGAGAAGATATCCATATGGATTGAGCCCAAACTTCTTAACATTTCCGTACCAGAATCCTGACCCATTGTTAGGTTTGAACAGAGAAAGATATACGCTATTACCTGCATATGTCTGGTTCAGCTTGCTCACAGGAACTACAGGCGCAATAAAACTCGCATTTGTCTCCAATATCTGTCCGATGATTGTAGTAAATGCCATCTGCAACTGAGTACTGTTCTCACTGGAATAATATGCTCCATGTCCATGTGAGCTGTCTGCAGCCCGAGTGAGAAGTATATCATCAGTGCCTGTTGCAAAACCTATGGTATAGGTGGTTATGCTCTGTTTAGGCCAGGTTATATCATCAAAGGATTCGCCTGCATTGTCTGTACGTGGGGCGATCATAAGGTCTTCATCATGCAGAAATTTAGCCACATCATCGAGCCAGTGCGTACCACCATTGATGTCAGTATGCGGATCAACTCCGTCATTGTCATAATCGCCGATTGTTTTCCCATTCATGTAGTCAGGCCGGGTAAATATATTGGGATCATTGTGATTATTGCCCTCGTCCCACCATGAATTCCCGTCAGTCATAAGTATGACGTAGTTCTTCTGGCATCTCCACTGTATAGGCGAGGTATAAGTAAGATTGTGATTTGCCCATGAATCTTCCCCTGCAAAATAGAGTCCTGCCTCTGCAAGAGTCTCTGCAATAGGTGTTGCACCAACCGGATTAAAACTTGGAGCATCAAGCGCAGCCTTTATTGCGGCATCGCTTGATCCTATATTCGCAATAACCTGCCCTCCCACACAATTGAGTGAACTGTCAAACCGCATGAGGCCAAACCGCACTGCATTATCA
>JAGVNP010000025.1 GCA_020053185.1 Deltaproteobacteria bacterium
CCTTGATAAAACACGGTCATTACCTGATCTATTGCATGGTCAGAAGCATCTTTGATCTTTACGAGCTTTTGGTAATGGGGTGTCCAGCGTGTGATTCCTGTTATTTTTTTCAGGATTTCGAGTGTACTATCGCCGCTTATGCGTATTACACTAATGCCCCCATATCCTTTTGGGGTTGATTCGGCATATATTGTATCTTTTATTATTGTAATTCCTTTTTTGGAGATATGACCACCTTTTTATATACACCCTCACCTATGCTCTTTGTGTCAATATCGCTGTCGTCTTTCAGAGCAAGGTGAATAATACGTCTCTCATAGGGGTTCATTTTTTCAAGAGAGACGTCCTCGCCTGTACGTTTTACCTTTTGCCCCATCTTGATTGCTACATTCTTCAGGTGTTCCACATGTCTTTTGCGGTATGCCTCGGAATCAATGGTGATATGCACCGGCTGTTCTCTGTCTTTGTTTATAATCTTGTTTATAATAAGCTGAAGCGCATCGAGTGTCTGACCTTGTTTTCCAATGATAAGACCCGAACCATTGCCAATGATCTCGAGGTCTGAGTCTTCAAGTATCAATACCTTTGCCTCAATGCTCATAAGATAAAGTATCTCACGCAGCATTTCTTTTGCATGTTCAAGGATGTCTTCCTGGGTCTCCTCTGTGTTCTTATCATCTTGCGTTTCGGAAGAGTCTGTCTTTTTTGCGGCAAGGATAGTAGCATTTTTATTGCCCATTATTCCGAACATACCTTTTGCGCCCTCAGATATTACCTGGATGTCAAGATCCTCAAAGGAAACTCCAAGGCCTTTTATCGCTGATGCTATTGCTTCATCGATTGTTTTGCCTTCGAACTCTTTGTATTTCATAAGTGGTTACTCCTTTAAGTGTGTACCCTGTTTATGTAGACTTGCTGGGCTATGGAAAGGATATTGCTTACAAGCCAGTACAGCACAAGACCTGATGGGAAATTCAAAAACATTACAGTGAAAACCACAGGCATTATAAGCATCATTTTCTGTTGCATAGGATCTCCTGTGGTTGGGGTTAGCTTTTGCTGGATAACCCAGCTGAGTCCCATCAGAACAGGGGTGATATAGTATGGGTCTTTTGCAGAAAGATCAGGGAGCCAAGTTCCAAAGATATGGAATGGGGTATGCCGCAGCTCTATGGCAGATAAAAAGACCTTATATAAGGCAAAGAGGATCGGAATCTGCAGGAGCATGGGAAGACAACCGCCCATGGGGTTTATCTTGTGCTCCTTGTATATTCTCATGAGTTCCTGATTCATTTTTGCCCTGTCGTCTTTGTGTGTTGCCTGGATCTCTTTCATGAGAGGTTGTATTTTCTGTAGCTCTTTCATTGATTTGAAGCTTGTTAATGTGAGCGGGTAGAGCACGATCTTTACAATAATGGTCAGTATAATTATAGCCAGACCATAAATCTTCACATAATTGTTGATCCAGTTCATTGAAATAAGAAGTGGCTTTGCAATGAAATCAAAAAATCCGAAATCAAGCGCCTTTATAAGCTCATTACCTGATGTCTTAAGCGTTTTGAGCTCTTTAGGGCCTAAGAAAAGAGAGAAGTCCTGGGTAGTTATCTGTCCAGGATTAACAATTGACCGGGGTATGTCATAACTTACGCTTACTATATTTTCATCTATCCTTTTTATGGAAACAGTAGCATTTGGGGCTCCTGCAGGGATAGCGGTCTTTAAGAAGTATTTGTCTTCAAATCCGAACCATTTTACCGGGCCCTCAAAATTTCTAAAAAGACCAGATTCTTTGATCGTTGAGAGCTTGAATTCTTCCAAATGTTTACCATTTAATAATACAGGACCTTCAAAGGTGTAGCGGGATTTTTTGTCTTCAATAGGATAAGACCCTTCAATATCAAGGCTCATTGCCAGATCCATTGCTTCCTCTGTATTATTTTGCACCACAGATCTGCATTTAATGAGATAGCTCTCAGGATCTATGGTGTATATTCTGCGGAATACAAGACCTTGTGCCACCCCTGACGTAAACGCAAGATCATAAGGGTTATCATTAACCTCTATAGTTCCGTGTGCAGAGGGTACATACTGACAGTTTTTATCAGAAAAGCCTCCCTGAAGAGAAAGAGAAGGTAGAGAACTCTGTATCATTTCTACAGGTTTTCCATTTTCCCCCAGCTTGTCTTTATATTGGTTCAGCTTTAAAGAGATAAGCTTGGCGCCGTTTGTGCCGAATGTGGCGCTATAAAGCGGGGTCTTAAGAACAATGGTTTCTTGTTTTGTTTCAGGTGCCGTAGTTTTTTGCTCAGGGTATGTTGCTGCAGGAACAATGGTATCAGAAGTTTTGCTTTGCACTACCTCAACTTGTTTTTTAACTGATTTCTCCGGTGTATGCGGTTTTACATAAAAGATATCCCATAGAAGAAGGATTGCAATTGATATGACTACCGCAAGAAGAGCTCTCTTTTCCATATGATGTTATCTCCTAAAAGATAGATTATGCTGGATCATAACCGCCAGGGTGAAACTGATTACATTTAAGAATCCTTGCTATCGACTTGATAAAGCCTTTGATAAGTCCATATTTTTTGATGGCATCGATAGCGTACTCTGAACATGTGGGATAGA
>JAGVNP010000226.1 GCA_020053185.1 Deltaproteobacteria bacterium
AACCCAACTACCTTGGCGCCATTACGAATGATCAGCTTGTCATTGCCATTGATCAGATATATCTGGCCTATGCCATTACGTAAGGAGGAACTTGCCAGATGAACATGCCACTGGTCAGGTTTATTAGCGTCCACCCCCAGGACCTGAATAGCATCTCCTTTATTTAGGGATATCTTCTCTCCAGAAGAAACAAAGACTTCTTTATCATTGACCTTGACCTTAAGTCCTTTGAGTTTTTCATTTTTCCCAATCTCTGTTTCAATCACATCAGGGTCTTCAGACGGCAATTTATCAGTAACAATTCCAACTTCCGTGATTATTGTGTTTACTGCCGTGGTAAGAAAAGAGATCGCTTCAGGGTTGGAACAGTTTTTTGTAGCTTCTAAGCCCAAAGCTATCCTATGTTCTCCTGCCAAAGCATAAAAAGTAAGGGACTGGCGCTGCTCTTTGTATAACGAACTTTCACTTCCGGTATCAGTGTTAATTACCTTAAAGTGATAATCGGGTGATTTGATCCTGAGATTGACCTGTGTTGCCACATTTTCTGCAAATTTTTCTAATTCCAGTTTTTCGCCATTGGGCAGACAAAAGACAGGAGCATCAATGACATTTGATTGTCCCCATCGCGAAGGATTTCTCTGTTTGTCAACCCAGACAGGAGAGTAGAAACCATTGCCCTGATGGAGATTGAGCACATAATCGGATTTTCTGATAAGCGACTTGGCCAGATTTACCACCTTGGTATCAGGACTCAGTTCCATAACTTCTGAAAGATGAAAGAGACGATTCATATCTCCATTAAGTCCGTTCCTTGTTCCGGAAAGAATAGCCGACATATTAAGCCTGGGGACTATAATAAGATTGCCTCTTTCTAACTTAAGATCCAAATACCTCTCTGTGGTCAGATAAGGAGCAATTTCATCACCATGAATACCACTAACAATGAGAAGAGTCGGCCCGGCTTGTTTGCCATAAATATGATAGACCCTGACCTCCTGGTCAGTGCCCTTAAAAAATTCCTCGACCTTCATCTCCGGAGTATCCGATGCGCTTAAAGAGACAACAGGGACAAGCCAGATAAATCCAATAATTAAAACAGTTGCAACTATAAACGATCTTCGCCGACAATTTGCCATTTTTCTTCCCCGTTCTTTTCTAGATACAAAATCTTCCGGTCAAACGTATTGAAATTATTGGAAACATAGGATTGATCAAACCGGATAACAGCAATACGTTTTCCATTTTTACGAAAAGTAAGCATAGCCTCATTAGACGACTTGATCTCAATAAAGCTTTTATCGCGATTTACTCTCTCCTTATGCAGCTTGAATCTCTGGTAATCCATGCCATCACTCGTTATAAAGTCAGGAGAATAGAAACTGAGATACTTTGCGGTATCGAGACTCTCCCATGCCTGTTTCCAGGAATCAAAAAATCCTTTCAGCTCATTGGTGGATCCATCCTGGTCTTCAGGACTTCTTAATGCTATTTCATTGGCTATTACTATAAAGGTATGGTCTGGCTTAATCACCTGAGCCAATTCCATCAGATAATCATTGTCAATCGCTACGCAGCCTCTTGTGGTTAGAATATCTTCCAGTTTCTGCTTCGGGTCATGACCATGCAGCCAGATACCATTACCGGTCTTCCCTTCTTTGCGATCCAGGAGGTTGGGATAATTTAAAGGAAAAGCACCCCAGCCATATCTTGCAGGCAGACTTTTGCCCGGAATAACTCTTGTGATAAAGTAAATTCCCTCAGGTGTGGCAAAATCGCCATATGAAGTTTTATCATTATGGTTCTTTCCAACAATAACCGGATATTTTTTAATAAAAGAAAATTCGCCGCCAGCATAATGAAAGAGGTAAAGATTCCTGGTCTTTTTTTCACATATAAGTACATGATCTCCATCCGGCAGCCCAACCAGATTGTCAGGAATTAACTCACGCTGAACAGCAACGGGTTCTGGAGCTTTCTGGACGGAAACAGGTGAGTCCTGTTTTTCAACCTCTTCTTTTACAGCATTATTACTTTCTCCAGTCTCTTCCGTGTTTTTTTGCATAGCGTCTTCCGAATTTAGAACCTTCGTGTCATTCAAATTTTTTTCTATTTCCATAAGATCCGCATGAAAACTTTTTACATCAACCTTTTCATGCTTATGGCAGGAAGAAAGCGCTGTTATTAAAAGCAAACCTAATAAAAGAATGGCAAATCTGGAAATACGAGCTGGCTCAGATGACAGCCTTTTTCTTTTTAACCACCATATTATTTGCGGATTGTACCTTTTATTCATAACTTTTATGAAATACTATTTTTTTCCTGCTACTTCAATCAAATTATCATCAAAATCTGCTGGGCAACCATCCTGGCTAAAAAGGTAGCTTATTATCAGGAATACTTAAAGATTGTTGACAAGCCAAGATGCACCCTTGTATATAACATAATCAGTGTTCTTGAGGAGGAAAGTCAGTGCAAAGACTTAAAAAGATAGGGTTGATTGTTTTCATTGCGCTCACCATGCTGTGTTGCGCGGGATGCACTTCCAATCATGAAGAGTTCTCCGGCCCTATACATATGGACATTTCTGAAGATCTCGGTTTATCAGGCTTTATATTCGGAACATTCGTTTTGCTCCATGCATACATCGTCATTATTATAAGCTGCGTAATCCTCATTCTAAAGGATCGGGGGATTGAAAAATTAGTAAATATATCACACGCCGTTTTAGGTATGATAAATATCCCGGAGAAAATAAAGGTACATATCACCAATCTCCTTAACAAACTCAACAATGAAGATGTAAGAATACAGGTTGGCTCAGTTGGCCTGCTCATTGGCATTACGCTTGCCTACTTAAGCGCATGGATCGCCCTGTAACAGAGCGCTAAAAGCCCTTATTCTTCGATACCTGCAATAATACAGTAATCCCACTCTTCAAGGCCTCAATTGATAGTCGCATTTAAAAGATCCCTCTTGAAAAAGACCTTGTTAAAATGTAAGTTTATTCTCGCAATGAAAAAGACCTTCATCTTGATGTTTACTATCTTATTCCTTTCCCATGTTCCAAACTTGTGGGCCATGAGTTATGAAGAGGAACACGAGATTGCAAAAGAGTATATCTCGTGGCTGGAGGCGAGAAACCTCATCATCCACAATGAAGAGACGCTCTGGACTTTGCAGAACCTCACAGACCGTCTGGCAGAACAGATCGATACGCCTCTTTACCATTACAAGATATATCTCGTAGATGACCGATCGGTAAACGCATTTGCCATACCTGACGGCCATATATTCATCAATTTGGGCACCTTGCTTTTCGTGAAGGATATTGACGAACTTGCTGCTGTCATCGGCCACGAGATGGGTCATTGCCAACTCAGACACATTTCAGAAGCCCTCTCTTTCCAGAAAAAAATCAATATTGCTGAAGTTGTAGGAATCCTTGCAGGAGCTCTGCTCTCGTCAAAAAATCCTGAAGTGGGCACTGCTCTCATCTACTCATCTCTGGGTGGGTCAGAAAATTTCAGGCTGAGTTACACGAGAATCCAAGAAACAGAGGCAGACAAGTTCAGCAAAGAAATTCTTACAAAGTCATCCATAAATCCATCATGTATTACCAGATTTCTGGTCAGGCTGCGCACATATTCATCCACTGCAGAGACCCCAGAATACCTTCTTACACATCCATATCTTGAGAATCGTATCGCATCCTTGCAAATCGAAGAGAGTGCTCCAAAACCAGAGGCCAGATACTGGTCCTTAACTGCATCAGTGCTCGGTTTACTGCTTACCGAAGAAGAAGTTAAAGCAAGGATAAAAGACCTGCCCGAGCCGTATAACAGGCTCAGTCTTGGAATCGCAAAGATTCGTAGCGGCTTTGTCCAGGAAGGCTTAACACTTCTTGAGGGAATAGATCTTCCCCAGGCCTATGCGTGGAAAGGGCTTGCACTCTATTCTCTCGGGGAAGAAGAGCAGGCCATTCCATATCTGAAAAGATACCATTTGTCCCTTGATGCAAGTCTTGCCCTAGCTGATATCATGGAAAAGAAAGGTCAGACAGAAGAAGCCCTGAAAATACTCGCACCATTCGAGCAATATCACCCGAGAGCTGCTTATAAGACAGGCTCTCTGTATCAGAAGATCAACAAGACGTGTCAGGCTCATGTGGCTTTTGCCAGATATTTCTATTATACGAAAAACTATAAATCTAGCACCTACCACATTGATAAGGCTCTCGCATGCGAAGATAAAGAAATTGGAAAAGATGTCTTAAATGAGATGAAAGACATGAAGGACAGCATAAAAGCACAGGCAAAATAAATACAATCGTAACTACTTAAGGAGCCAGTAGCCAGAATTCAGGAGTCAGAATGAAAAGAGGCTCTACTAAGGCATATCCTGCGTCTATTCTGGATTCTGGCTACTGAATTCTGACTTCTGAGTAGTCTATTCCTCATCCTTGAAAATCGCCTTGATCTTGCTTATATCAAAAACATCACCCTCTCCGGTATCCTCGCAAAATGCCTCCAAAAAGAAGTTTCCGGATTGTCTGTATATGTAAATCGGACTTATCTCCTTCATCTGTATCTCGCCATAGCCTTTTTTGGGATAAAAAATAATAAGGTTTCTTCCCTCCAAAATAGCCTTTTCAAACATCTCTACTCTTTCTTCTCCGTAAGGAAGCGGGATTACCATTCCGTAAGGATAAACTCCGTCCGGATACGCATATTTTTTTTCAATCTTCGACTCTGTCCTGGCCGGCAAGGTCTTTTTCCACTCGATGCCACGTTCTTTTTCTGAATGCACTTCCGGGTTATCCACCATGAGCCCACGCTTGTGAAGCGATTCGATAATATCATCATCAAGTTTGTCAGGAATCCTGTATACCCCCGGGAGTATCTCTTCAAGATCCTGAGCCTTGTCTCTGTTTTCGTTAACTATGAGAAATGTCCCTTTTACGATCTTAACTTTCTTGATGCCGTTAGACCATCCTTTTATGGTTTTGTGGACATTGTCTGCGATCTTATGCTTTGATACACGCTCGAGAAACTCCTCCATACTCTCTAGCGTCCAGCCATATCTGAGCCCCCGGATAACTGATTCCCTTGTAACACGATAGATGCTCACCTTGTCTGCTTTTTCAATATCAGCAATCTCTCCAAAGCGAAGATGGTCCACAGGATCAAAATTCATTGGCACCAGTATTTCCATGGTAGGCTGGATGATCACCTCTTCTTCATATTCTTTAGAGGGCGAATCCACATTGCCTGTGGTGAAAGTTTTATACACATCCTTCCTAAACCTTATCCATTGCTTGGTGATATCTTCCTCAAGAACACCGATTGCTATCCATAATGAAAGCAGCGAAGGCAGGATCGTATCCAGATCCGATATCTCAGGACTATATTGTTTGATATGCAAAAACATGGATCTTGTTAGCCACTTTCGTAATATGACCCCGTCCTTTATGAGATGAAAAACCTTTGTATGCAGGCCAAAAAGATCCTTGCAGGATTCCGTAAAACGCCAGATGCCGTAATGGATATGTCCATCCAAAGCAAGGCTCATGGCATGACCAGAGCTTACCATGACCACACCATCTTTTTCTTCCAGACATCCAAGAGCGACAAGCTCGGCATATATCCTTGGAACATCGACTGCAAGTCCTATCATGCTCTGAAGGGTATCAGAATCTTTTTTGTACAATTCCATGCCGGATCTGCATTTGAACCTGCCAGCTTTTATGGCATTTATCATCAGAACATGGGGATGGATATCAGACTGAATTTCTTCTTTCCACTCAATGCTCTGTTCGGAAATATTTTGAAAAACTGCAATGTCTTTTACTATGGCAAAAAGCGTGGGAAGCATTATCACAACATCCCTGCCTGTAAGCCCACCCTGAAAGACAAATCCCAGCTTGCCAAGCCGAATGAGCCTCATTTTAAAATCATCCAGCTCATTGGAATAAATACCAGCACAAACAGACCATTCTGCCTGTCCGCCCAGTTCATAAAGATCGTGAAGAAGATCGCGATCCTCTGGCTTTAAGGTATTTATGGCTTGCTTCAAAATCTTTAAATCGCAGAGGCTTTCTGAAAGCTTTTTTGCGCTAGCCTTCTCGCCCAGTATCTGGGAAGAAATGAGATCAACCATGTATTCAGGAAGACTCGCGATAAGTTCTCTAGTTGAAATCTTCAATCGTCCATTCCTCAATCATGTATTTGTAGCCCTGCTCTGCAAGAAAAACCTGACGCTTGTGGGCAAAAAACTCTTCCGAAGAATGCTCTGTCACCAGACTATAGAATGTAGACACCCTCTCTTTTGGTCTGAGTATCCTGCCGAGCCGCTGCGCTTCTTCCTGCCTTGACCCGAATGTCCCTGAGATCTGGATTGCAACCGAAGCATCAGGCAGATCGATTGCAAAATTTGCCACCTTTGAGACCACAAGAACAGGGATCTCGCCGGATCGAAATAACTGATAAAGTTTGTCTCTGGTGCTATTAGAAGTAGTCCCGGTTATCAAAGGCGCATCCAAAAGAGATGCCATCTGTTTAAGCTGATTTATGTACTGCCCTATTACCAGAACAGGTTCATTCTTGTGATTCGTAAGAATCTTTTTCACTACAGTATCTTTATAGGGATTTTCGGATGCGATCCTGAACTTGGATCTGTCTGTTGCACTGTCGTAGTCGCTCTTTTTATCTTTGGGAAAAGGAAGCCTGATCTCATAGCAGACTGCCTCTGCAATAAATCCTTTTTGCTCAAGTTCTTTCCATGGGACATCATAGCACTTGGGGCCTATAAGCGAGAATGTATCTTCTTCAAGACCATCTTCCCGTATA
>JAGVNP010000318.1 GCA_020053185.1 Deltaproteobacteria bacterium
ATGTAAGACTTGCCCAAAATATTTGAAATACAAAACGAACATGGATATCACTTTGAACGCTGATGCGTTCTGCAGCATATGTGTTCTCGCCAACAGCGAAGAAAACCGATCCTTCTGTGCTACTAACAGACGCTTTCAGGAGGATTCCGAAGAACCTTTTGAATGTTATGAGTTTCAACCTGCATGGGACAGAAAAGATGAATGAAGTGCATGTAGTTACAGTACTCCTGTTTCATAAGGGAAAGATCGCATTAGTAAAAAGAAGCGCTAGTGTAGGCACTTATCAGGGCTTTTGGTCTGGAATAAGCGGCTACCTTGAAGGTGATCCTAATGCGCATTTTCTAACAGAAATCCGGGAAGAAACAGGACTCAATCCAAAAGATGTAATTCTTTTGCGTACAAACAAACCTTTAAGGATCGAAGACAAAAAACTTAAAAGAGCCTGGATGGTTCACCCTTTTCTCTGCAAAGTAAAAAATCCTCATGCCATAAAACTTGACTGGGAAAATCTGGAGATAAAATGGATTGCGCCATCCCGAATACAAAGACTTAAAACCGTGCCTGGCCTGTTTGAGGTATGGGAAAGTATCTCTCCCAATTACCTTAACCGGGAAGTGAATTCCTTTGTGGGACATTTGAAAAAGGACAAGAAAAGCGGAGCACGTCAGCTTGCGCTTGAAAGCCTGAAATTTGTCCTGAAGATCTGCGCTATATCAAATGCCGCATGTAAAAATGTACTCTTAGAAGATATTCATTATGCTTTAGAAAAAATCTTAACAGCCAGGCCTTCTATGATTGCTGTTGCCACTGCAATGGAGCTTCTTAAAAAAGAGATAGATCATGCCAAATTCCCTGATATATCCATAGAAAAAACAAAAGTCCTTGCAACAAAGATCATCAAGCAGCATATACAACAGATGGAAAAACCAATAGACAAGTCTCTGTCCAATTTGAAAACGATTTTACGCCCTGGGAGGAAATATTAAAGTTGCCTCTTTATCTGTTAAGTAATAAAATCATCCTTTATATGATAAGGACTTTCTATGTGGTTTAAGAAAAAAGAAAAAGATTTTTTCAAGATGCTCTACGAGCAGGGGGGTAAGACTCTTGAGGGAATGGATGCATTATGTGAGTTTGCAGAAAATCCATCGCCTGAAAATTCGAAAAAGGTTTTGGATATTAAAATAGAGGCTGACGAACTCCGCAGGATCATTATTGAAGAACTCAATCAGACATTTATCACCCCTATTGATAGAGAGGATATCTTTGATATCTCGAGGGCAATAGATGATGTAATGGATTATGCTGCCACTACTGTACACGAGATGCAGATCTACAAGGTTGCAGCAGACCCGCACATAAAAAAGATGATCGACATCTTAAGAAAGACAGGCAGAGAACTCGTTGCTGCACTGAAAAACTTGCACCAGTATCCCAACATCGCCATGGAGCATGCCACACGGGCAAAGACATATGAAAACAAGATGGAAAGATCGTACAGGGAAGCCCTGGCAGAATTGTTTGAAGGGTCTGACCCTATTTATATGTTGAAGATGAGGGAAATCTACAGACACCTGAGTAATGCCGCAGACCGTGGAGACGAAGCAGCCAATCTTATAAACAATGTAATAGTAAAAATCAGATAAGCATTTAAGAGATAATCAACCGGAGGGGATTGTGAACATATATTCGTGGATAGAACAAAATGCGAAAAAGATGCCGCAAAAGACCTGCATGATCTATGAGGGCAAAACATTCAGTTTTGCTGAATTGCATAAAACCACCTCAGCCTTTAGCACAGCATTAAAAAACCATGGAATCAAAAAGGGTGATCGAATAGCCTTGATGCTCAACAATATGCCGGAATTCGTCATCTCGTACCTGAGCATCATCAGGCTTGGCGCTATTGTGATTACGGTAAATCCCGCATACACATCACGCGAGCTGGCTCATATTCTCAAAGATTCTGGCGCAAAAGGGATTATCTTGGAGACCCGGGATGTGGAGATCTATAATAAAATAAAAGAAACACATCCTCTCAATATTATAATTACTGTTGGGGAAAATGGAAACTTTTCCTCTTTAGCATCCGGGCCTTTTCATGATGGATCAGAGGATATGGATCCTGATGATACTGCAGTAATAGTATATACGGCAGGCCTTACCGGATATCCTATGGGCGCCATGCTCACGCACAGAAACCTGGATCACAACTCTGATCTGTTGCGATTATGCCAAAATGGTAACGATGAGGATACAACTCTTGCATTAATCCCTTGCTTCCACACTTTTGGTGCATCTGGGAATATGCTCTCCATGCTCCGTTACGGCGGGACCATCTATCTTATGAAAAAGCTGGACTTCAAAGAATTCCATTATGCCATTACACAAGGGGGAGTAAACATCGTCTGTGCAGTACCAACACTCTTTTATGGTCTTCTCCACCACCCTGATCTCGCCAATATAGACTACACACGCATGAAGGTCTTAATCTCGGGTGGTTCAGCACTTCCCGTAGAGGTATACAATGGATTTAAGGAAAAATTTCATGCAGACATACGGCAAGGCTATGGCCTTACTGAGGCATCCCCTACATGTGCAGTGATCAATCGCTTTATAAAGATCAAACCTGAGTCTATAGGAAAAACCGTTCCTATGGTTGATGTAAAAATTGTAGATGAGCATGATAATATCCTTGCCCCGAATAAGATAGGAGAACTTCTTTTTAAAGGCCCGAATATCATGAAGGGATATTACAAAAGGCCAACAGAGACAGCTGATGTCATAAAGAATGGCTGGCTCTATACAGGTGATCTCGGATATGTAGATGAAGAAGGGTATATCTACATCACCGGATACAAAAAGGAAATGATCATCACCGCCGGATACAATGTATACAACAAAGAAGTGGAGATGGTTCTTAATTCCATCCCCGGGGTAAAGGATTCTGCTATCACTGGAGAAGCTGACCTCATGAGGGGAAATATTGTCAAGGCATACATAGTAAAAGAAAATCCAGCGCTCACAGAAAAAGAAGTGAAACAACTCTCAAGAACCCAGCTCGCATCCTACAAGGCTCCGAGAAAGATTGTGTTTGTAAAAGAAATACCACGGGATGCAAATGGAAAGGTCTTACTCGAAAACATAGAACCCCTATGAGAGAAGCATGTAATCTCTGTCCCCGCCACTGCAATCTTGACAGGTCGATAAAAAATGGAGTTTGCAATGCGCCTGATTATCTTAAAATTGGTGCTATTCTGATCCATAAGGGCGAAGAGCCTCCCCTTGTCCAAGGCTCTGGATCTGGAGCCATATTTTTTTCCGGGTGCCCGCTAAAGTGCGCATACTGCCAAAACAGGGAGATAAGCCAGAACAATTTTGGAATACGCATGGAAGCACACAACCTCGCACGCTACATGATACAGCTTCAGGAAATGGGCTGCTCAAATATAAACCTTGTATCTCCAACCCATTACACCCCGCAGATATTTGAATCACTTTCAAAGGCAAAAGACATGGGTCTAAATCTACCCATTATGGTAAATTCCAGCGGCTACGAAGATATAAATACCATCAGCAAATGGTATGAGCAGGCAAATCTCTATTTGATGGATCTGAGGTACGGCGACAATCAGACAGGAAATATTTTAAGCAAGACGCCTGACTATTGGGATAGAGCGCGAGAGGTTATCCGGCATATATGGGAGCATATAGGCCCTCTAGAGATAGATAAGCATGGAAGAGCCACAAAGGGCATTATTGTTCGGCATCTTTTGCTTCCCTGCATGCTCTCAAATCCGTTTTCAGTCCTGGAATTTCTCGCAGAACTCTCTTTAAGAATTCCATTGAGTATTATGGCTCAATACAACCCTGCATTCTACCAGGGAGAAGTTGAAGCAATGAAACGGCCTATTTCTAAAAACGAATATCAGGTCGTGATTGATAAGGCTTTAGATCTGGGCTTTGAGACCATCTATACTCAGGATCTCGCATCTCCCATCACATATTCGCCTGATTTTCATGCAGCAAAGCCTTTCAATGACCAACTGAATTTGCTTGCCCTTACCTAACCATTTAACTATTATACATACCAGATATTGTATGAAAACGATAAAACCAGAACATATCGAACGATATCGGGAAGAAACAAAGACATTATTCCACCAATGGGTCGCTGCTATATTATTGGTAGGCATTGTTCTTATCCCTTTATTTTCGATCCTCGACTATATTGTAGTAAGGGAATATCTAAAACTGTTCTTCATCTATAGAATATCATGTGCAGCCTTCTTGCTGTTAATACTCATATTAATCTACCCGAAAGAGATCGGTAAAAAACACCCATTCGCAATCGCCATTATCGCCTACATAACAGCCGGAGCAACCATCTCTGCTATGGTGGTAAATCTCGGTGGATACGCATCATTCTATTATGTGGGAATACTCATGGTACTCGTTACCTTTTCTACATTCCTCCCCCTGAACACGATACAGGCTGCAATCTCCGGAATCTTACTTTATCTCATTTATGCTATACCAATCCTCCTTTTCTCTGAGGTAAAAGAGAATAGTCTGCGGATGTTTTTCAATAACAGTTTCTTCTTTATAAACTTTATAGTGATCACTATTGTTCAGTGCTATTTAGAAACGCGGGCGTGGAGACGGGGATTCAACTTGCGGATGGAATTAGACAGCCTCAATCAACAACTCTCATACTATGCACACAATCTTGAAGATGAGGTGGAAAAAAGAACAAATGAGCTCCTAGAGTCTTACAAAAGCGTGCAGGAAGCAAGGATTGCAGCCATCCTTGGCTTGGCAAAGCTTGCAGAATACAGAGACAAAGAAACCGGGGCACATCTGGAAAGAATCCGCGAATTTGCCAGGATATTAACAGAAGAACTCTCTATGCTGCCTAAATACAAGGAGATCATTACAAAAGACTATATTGATGATCTTTATTCCTCATCAATTCTTCACGATATAGGAAAAG
>JAGVNP010000235.1 GCA_020053185.1 Deltaproteobacteria bacterium
AAGCGGAAGATCTACTGCTTCCATAACCGGGAAACGGCCTCTGGAATAGGCAAAGCAGGACATACCGATATCAGATATGCCTTTTACAACGCCATCATAGCATTCCTCAGCCTTTGTGAGAGCGCCGCCAGGGAATATGTTGATCTTTACCGCACCATTTGAGCGCTTCTCTATTTCCTTGGCCCATGCTTCTGCTGCTTTTGTCTGCACATGAGTTGGCGGGAAGAAAATGCTGTACGAAAGCTGAATGGTTTGCTTCTCAGCAGCTTTGTCCTTTGCCTTTTCTTTTGCCTCAATAATCATGCTGAATGAAATACAAAACATAAACACAACGAGTCCGCACAAAACACCTTTTAACGTCCTTTTCATATTTGCCTCCTAATTTTCAGATGATCGGTATACTTTATTGGAATAATGCCCATAAATCAATAAGTTTTCGTTTTTTCTTCTGGAATATCAGTATAATTCTTGACCTGTGGCTACATTTTGTATAGTCAGACATGAAAGGACTGATGAGGTTATATTATGATAAGGATCAATGAAAACTACTTAAAACTTCAGGCATCATATTTGTTTTCTGATATTGCAAAGCGGGTAAAGGCATTTCAGGACGCACACCCGGATAAAGAGATAATCAGGCTTGGCATCGGCGATGTCACGCAGGCTTTGCCAAAGGCATGTACTGATGCATTTCACGCAGCAGTCGATGAGATGGCGCAGGATAGCACATTCAGAGGCTATGGCCCGGAGCAGGGTTACGCTTTTTTGAGGGAAAAGATTGCTAACGAGGATTTCCAGGCGCGTGGCGCAGATATCTTGCCTGATGAAATCTTTGTCAGCGACGGCGCCAAGTGCGATACCGGCAACATCCAGGAAATCTTTGCTGGCGATATCAAGATTGCAATCCCTGACCCTGTGTACCCTGTATACCTGGACACCAATGTCATGGCTGGCAGAACCGGCACATCAAAAGACGGCAGATTTGAGGGGATCACCTATCTTGACAGCACAAAGGCAAATAATTTTGTGCCTGATGTACCAAAGGAAAAGGTTGACCTTATCTACCTCTGTTTTCCCAACAACCCGACCGGATCTACGATTACAAAGAGCCAACTGAAAAAATGGGTGGAATACGCGAGAGAAAACAAAGCTCTCATTCTTTATGATGCAGCATATGAAGCATTTATTCAGGACAGCGCCCTGCCCCATTCTATCTATGAGATTGAAGGCGCTAAGGATGTTGCAATAGAATCCAGGAGTTTTTCAAAGACTGCCGGTTTTACCGGAACCCGCTGTGCATACACCGTGGTGCCAAAGACATGCATGGCATATGACAAAAGTGGCAACACGCATGCACTTCACAGTCTTTGGAATAGACGCCACACAACAAAATTCAACGGTGTTTCTTATCCTGTGCAAAGGGCTGCTGAGGCTGTGTATTCAAGTCAGGGAAAGGTACAGGTCAAATCGCTTATTTCTTACTATCTGAAAAATGCAGGACTTATCAGGAAGGAACTAATGGCCCTTGGATTTGATTGTGTAGGAGGCGACAACTCTCCTTATATATGGGTTGACTGCAAGATGGATTCATGGAAATTTTTTGATCTCATGCTTGATGAGGCTGGTGTGGTATGCACGCCCGGGGTCGGCTTCGGCAGATGCGGTCAGGGCTTTATCAGGATAAGCGCATTCAATAACTATTCGAACGTAGAAAAGGCAATGACCAAAATCAGGAAGGTGATTGGTTAAATATGGGTATATTAAAAGGTTACCAAAGAACACATTTGAGGGGTCTTGCCCACAACTTGAAGCCTGTAGTGCAGGTGGGCAAATATGGTATTACGGATGATCTGATCACTGCAGTGAATCAGGCGCTTGAGTCGCACGAGCTGATAAAGGTGAAATTTCTTGCCTTCAAAGAAGAAAAAAAGGAACTCTCAAAAACAATTGAAGATCAGACACAAAGCGAGATGGTGGGCCTGATCGGAAATATTGCGATCTTTTATAAACAACACCCAAAACCGGAAAAAAGAAAGATCAGACTCACATAGATGATCCAGTATAACTCTTTGATGATCGTTTTTCTCACAGCGTTTTTAGTGAACGCACTTTTTCAGTTTTTCTTAAGCAGCATTAATATACGTCATCTGAAAACGCATGGCCATGAAGTACCTGATGTTTTTAAGGACGAGATCGATCAGAAAACACTATCAAAGATAAGCCGCTACACTGCGGACTCCTCGCGTTTTGAGTCTATTGAAACTCTTTTCAATAAAATATTGATACTTGTTGTAATCCTGGGCGGTTTTCTGCCCTGGCTTGGAGAAAAGATCATCTCCCTGCACTCTGGCTTCATCCTTTCCGGACTTTTATTCTTTGCGACGCTCTTCCTGATAAGTCTTGTCCTTGGGATTCCATTTAATCTATACGACACCTTTGTAATCGAGAAAAAATACGGGTTCAGCACCATCACTTTTAAGCTGTGGCTATCAGACTTTTTTAAAAGTTTTGTCATATCAATTATTCTTATGGTTATACTTCTTGGGGCTTTTCTTGTTCTTATCCATTATGCACCACAATCATGGTGGTTCTGGTCATGGATATTTTTTTCAGGTTTCCAGATACTTATGCTCTGGATCTATCCAATCTTCATTGCACCCTTATTCAATAAGTATGAGCCAATAAAAGATGAAAAACTTAAAGATGCCATAGTAGATCTAATGGCAAAGGCCGGGCTTAAGGCAAAGGGTGTGTTTCAGGTGGATGAGGCGCGCCGCAGCAAGCATACAAATGCCTATTTCACTGGCGTGGGCAAGACAAAGCGCATTGTTCTGTTTGACACCCTTCTTGCATCCCACACTGCAAATGAAATCCTATCCATTCTGAGCCATGAGATCGGTCACTGGAAAAAGAAACACATTATCAAACAGCTCATTTTCATTGAAATAACATCTCTTGTTTTCTTTTATGTTTTTTATCACTTAAGCCACTGGCAGCTTCTGTATCAGACATTTGGATTCGAACATGAGATCATCTATGCAGGAATCCTTATCCTTTCAGCAATATTCAGCCCATTTCTATTTTTTCTTACGCCGCTCGCTGCAGTGATATC
>JAGVNP010000338.1 GCA_020053185.1 Deltaproteobacteria bacterium
GAAATAGGAGGGCGTATGGCGGAAACATTTATGGGTCCTGCCAAAATCAAGGGCATCCTCAATGAGCTTGTCCATACCCTAAAAGAACACTTTAAAGACTGGGACAATGTTGCGTTCATAGGGATTCGTAAAGGCGGAGAACACGTTGCGCGGGCCCTTGTTGACATGCTGAAAACAGAAACAGGGAAGTCCCTGCCTTTAGGCTTTGTGGACATCTCCTTTTACCGTGACGACTTTTCCAAATGGAAAGCTTACCCTGAAGTAAAAAATACCCAGATCTCCTTTGATGTGAACGACAAGCTCATTATCCTGGTGGATGACGTGCTTCATACCGGCCGCAGCGTGCGGGCTGCAATTGAACAGATAGTTGATCTCGGAAGACCTCAGAGAATATATCTCCTGGTGCTCATGGATCGCGGCGGACGCGAACTCCCTATACAGCCTGATTTTGCAGGCGCACAGATCAGCATCCCTCCTGACAAACTGGTAAAGATAGAAGGCTCTGAGAAAAAACCGGCAGAGAGAGCTATTATCACAGGGGTGAAAAAATGATATGGCCGCACAAGGATTTGATAAGCATAGATGACTTGAGCAAGTCTGATATTGAAAACGTGTTTGACCTTGCTACTTCGTTCAAAGAGGTCTCTACACGCGACATCAAAAAAATCCCTCCATTGCGAGGAAAAACCATAGTGCTCCTCTTCTATGAGGCAAGCACACGAACAAAACTCTCATTTGAGATTGCAGCAAAACGTTTGAGCGCTGATACCGTTGGCTTATCTGCATCAGGCTCTTCATTCGAAAAAGGAGAGACGCTCTTGGATGCTGCAAAGAACATCATGGCAATGGCGCCTGACTGTATTATCCTGCGCTATCCGTATGCAGGCGCACCGAGGCTGCTTGGCCAGATGCTGCCATGCACTGTGATCAATGCGGGCGACGGATTCCATGAACACCCGACACAGGCATTGCTCGACATGTATTCCATGAAAGAACATTTTGGCTCGCTTAAAGGGCTTAACGTAACGATCGTGGGCGATATCATGCACTCTAGAGTTGCCAGGTCAAATGTTTATGGACTGAAAAAATTCGGCGCACACATCACGCTCGTTGCCCCAAAGACTCTGCTGCCAACAGGTGTGGAACAATGGGGAGTGAATATCTCAACAGACCTCGATGCAGTACTCCCAAAAACAGACGTGGTCATGATGTTGAGAATCCAGAAAGAGCGAATGAAGCAGCGCTTCTTCTCCGGAGAGCGGGAATACTCATGCTTTTACGGACTCAACAAGAAACGGGTAGAAAAAATGAAGAAGGATGCCATCATCATGCATCCTGGCCCTATCAACAGAGGGGTTGAGATCAATGCAGATGCTACAGAGAGCGCACGATCAATTATCCTTGATCAGGTAGAAAACGGACTTGCGATACGCATGGCCCTGCTCTACCTTTTCTTAGGAGGAGGCAAACGTGTGGATTAAGAATGGAAGGGTTATCGATCCTGCAGCAAAGGCTGATTTCATAGGCGATGTTCATATAGAAAAAGGAAAAATTGCAGGCATATATAAAGCAGGGAAAGCTCCAAAAGGAAAAGATACAATTGATGCCGAAGGCCTCCTTGTGATTCCTGGCCTTATCGATATGCATGTGCATTTGCGCGACCCTGGCTATGAATATAAAGAAGACATCTATACAGGAAGCTTAGCGGCTGCGGCAGGCGGTGTTACTACAATCGTTGCCATGGCAAACACTGATCCAGTAAACGACAGCCCTGCAGTGACCCAGTATATTGTGGAAAAAGCAGCAGCTTGCGCAAAGGTGAGGGTGCTTCCTGTAGGCGCTGCCACAAAAGGCCTAAAAGGCGAAGAGCTCTCCGAGATGGGACTTATGAAAGCTTCCGGCATTGTAGCAATCTCTGATGACGGCCAGCCCATCAAAGATGCTTCTATGCTTCGAAAGGTTTTGGAATATTCTTCCACCTTTGGTCTCAGGCTGATCTCGCATTCTGAAGACAAAACTTTAAGCGGTACTGGCGCGATGAATGAAGGTATGCTCGCCTCAAAACTCGGCCTTCCAGGCATCCCAGATGCAGCAGAAGAAGTGATGGTAGCTAGAGATATCATTGTTTCTGAATATACAGATATTCCCATTCACATCACACACATCTCCTCCAAGGGAAGCCTTGATCTTATAAAGACAGCAAAACAAAAGGGCATGCAAGTGAGCTGCGATGTCACGCCGCATCATCTGCTTCTCACGGAAAAAGCTGTTGCACTATACAGCACCAATGCAAAGATGAATCCGCCTCTGCGGCAAGACGCTGACAGAAAAGCCTTAATAAAAGGTATAAAGGACGGCATCATCGATGTGATCGCAACCGATCATGCGCCACACGCAAAGGACGAGAAGGACAGGGATTTTGATCTTGCGCCATTTGGCACCATCGGCCTGCAGACCCTGCTTCCTGCATTACTAAAACTACACTATGAAGAGAAAATCGATCTCATGAAACTTATCGCCTGCGTGACCATAAACCCTGCAAAAATCCTGGGCATTGAGGGCGGCACCCTTGCACCTGGCGCCAGGGCTGATATCGCAATCGTAGATCCGGACGTGAAATGGGAATTCACCGGGGACATGATCAAATCAAAATCAAAAAATTCTGCATTCCTCGGTATGCCCTTTAAAGGAAACGTGGTCTACACCATTGTAAACGGGAAAGTGGTGTACGGAGCATAACTGGTTGCCGTAAATCGTGAAGAGACCTTTGCACAATAGAATAAACTGCACATATTTGTCATTCCCGCGGAGGCGGGAATCCAGTCGCATCAATGGTTTCCTGGATTCCGGGTCAAGCCC
>JAGVNP010000024.1 GCA_020053185.1 Deltaproteobacteria bacterium
CATCGGCCCCTTTAGCAAACAGTTCATCAAGCGAGGTTATTTTGGCATTGGTCTCAATCTTTACTCCTATATCCTGTATATAGCCGATCTCTTTATCGAGAACCGACGCTGGCAATCTGTATCGGGGAATGCACGATCTCATCATTCCGCCCGGCAAAGACTGCGCCTCATAAACCGTGACATCGTGCCCCAATTTTCTCAAGAACCATGCACAGGTCAATCCCGCAGGGCCTGAACCCACAACAGCCACCTTCTTCCCAGTGTCTGGAGCTATCCGGATCTTGGACCGCCATCTTCCTGAATCTTGTTCTGCTGCAAATCGCTTTAATTCTCTTATAGATATTGGCTCATTTACGTCTTCTCTGCGACATACCTCTTCGCAAGGATGAGGACACACACAACCTAACACGTGAGGAAAAGGAACTCTTTCCCGTATAACTTCCAGGGCATCTTGAAACTTTCCTTCAGATATAAGCCTCACATAGAGTGGGATATCTATCCCTGCCGGACACTCATTTTTGCATGGCAGGAGGACTTTTTCCCGATCCTCAGGTTTAAACTTCCGCTTGTCCGTCAAGGCACCTGTGGGGCAAACCTCTACACAGGCCCCGCAAAATTTACAATCAACATCTTTTATGGGTAAATTATAACTGGTGCTCACTGTGCTTTCTATACCGCGGTTTATAACCCCTATAGCCCCTACTTTTCTTACTTCCTGACACATCCGAAAACAGCTTCCGCACAAGATACACAGATTGGGATTCCTCACAAATAAAGGCTCGTCTGCAGAAACCGGAAAGGATTTAGGATGAGGAACAAATCCTTTAAGCAATTCTTTTTCCCCTATCCAATCCACCACCTTTTTAAATTGCGAATCTTCACCTAGCTTTTCAGGGTATTCGCTCAAAAGAAGCCATACTATATTCTTTTTCAGTTCTCGAAGTTTTGGGGTGTTTGTATGAACAACCATTCCTTCCTGAATTTTGTTTGTACAGGCCGTAGGCAGTCCCCTCATTCCTTCTATCTGAACCAAGCACAACCGGCAGGCACCATACGGGGTAAGGTCCGGGTGATAACATAGATTCGGAATATAAATACCGGCCTCTAATGCTGCCTCAAGTACTGTTTTCTCTTCTTGTGCCTCTATCTGCTTGTCGTCAATCGTTAATCTGATCATTCTATCGCTCCAAATTCACACGCCATTATGCAGGACTTGCATTTGGTACACTTTTCTTTGTTTATCGCTGCATATTCTTTTTTCTTCCACTCCACAGCACCTACAGGACATACCTTATAGCATTGTCCGCACTTGACACATTTTTCTTGAATAACCTCGAATTTCAAAAGATCCACACACACACCGGCCGGACATTTTTTCTCCTTGATATGTGCGATGTATTCATCCTTAAAATATTTCAGGGTTGTCAATACCGGATTGGGTGCCGTATTTCCCAGGCCGCAAAGGGCTGTTTCCTTTATGCTCTCGCCCATCTCCTGAAGAAAATCCAGATGCTCTTCTTTCCCTCTCCCTGCGGTAATCTCTTCCAAAACTTCCAGCATTCTTTTCAAGCCAATTCTGCAAGGAACACATTTGCCGCACGACTCTTCCACAGTGAAAGCCAAGAAATAACGTGCAACATCCACCATACAGGTTTTTTGATCCATTATGATTATTCCGCCTGAGCCCATGATGGCGCCAGTTCGGTTAAGGGATTCGTAATCAATTGGAATATCAAGCAGGCTCTCAGGCAGACAACCGCCCGAAGGTCCACCCATTTGCACTGCCTTAAATCCGATTTTCTTTCTGACCATACCCCCGCCAGGTCCATATATGAGCTGGCGGATAGTAGTACCCATGGGAACCTCTGCCAGTCCGGTATTTTTTATCTTTCCGGCCAGGGCAAAAACCTTTGTCCCTTTACTGTTTTGAGTGCCGACAGAAGAAAACCATTCTGCGCCATGCATAATAATATGCCGCACATTGGCAAAGGTTTCTACATTGTTGATAACCGTTGGCTTCCCCCAAAGGCCTTGCTGGGCAGGAAATGGCGGTTTGGGTTTCGGCATACCCCTGCGTCCTTCAATAGAAGCAAGGAGTGCTGTTTCTTCCCCGCACACAAATGCACCCGCTCCCTGGGCAATAGTGATATCAAATGAAAAATTATTCCCCAAAATATTGGCTCCTAAGAAACCCTTCTCTTTGGCCTGTGAAATAGCTTTGTTTAACCTCTTTATTGCCAATGGATACTCGGCCCGACAATAGACAACTCCTTGAGTGGCTCCTATGGCATAACCTGCTATTATCATGCCTTCAATTACGGAATGCGGGTCGCCTTCCAATATGCTCCGATCCATAAATGCGCCAGGATCACCTTCATCGGCGTTACATACTATATACTTAGGGTTACCTTGTGCATTTTTACAGAATTTCCATTTCAACCCCGTAGAAAAACCAGCTCCTCCCCTACCCTTGAGCCCGGATTTTTCAACCGATTCGATAATCTGATCAGGGGTGATAGCAAAAATCTTCTTTAATGCATCATAACCGCGAGATGCTATGTACTCTTCAATATTTTCAGGGTCAATCTCCCCACAATTTGAAAGCACTATCCGCTTTTGGTCAGCAAAGAACTGCTGATAATCCTCGCCTGCTTGAAACTTTTTTACCGGCGTTTCTCCCAAAATATGCTCTTCGACAATCTGGGGAACATTTTCCGGCTTAATGTATTCATATGTAATTCTCCCCAGTTTTGGGGTGATAATATCCACAAGTACATCTCTGAATAAGCCTCTATCGCCAGTTCGTACAATCTTACACGTATCTATAACATTGTGCTTTTCAAGTTCTTGCTCAAAAATCCGCACAACCTCTTCGGCCCCGGACGAAATACCACTCGTCCCCATACATACAAATATTTTTGTAGTCATCTATTCTGTTCCCTTCACGCGATACTCTTCCAATATCTTTTCTCCCTCTTGGATAGTGCACCTTCCATGGAAATCTTCGCCAACTACGACCACAGGCCCCATGCCGCAGCACCCAAGGCAAGCAACTCGTTCAAGCGAGAACAGGCCGTCGTTTGTTGTACCATCTACTTCGACCCCTAGTTTATTCGATATATGATCAAGGATCTCTTTCCCCCCCATAATATAACAAGCAGTGCCCTGACAAACCCTGATCGTATATTTGCCCCTGGGAACAAGATAAAACTGGGCATAAAATGTCAGTATCCCATATATCTCTACTGGAAAAATCCCCAATTCCTTGGATATCACGTTCACTGATTCCTCAGGAACAAATCCATACTCAGACTGAATCTCTTGTAATAATGGAATCAATACACCTTTTTTGTCACGATACCGCTGGACTATTTTTTTTACATCACAAAGATCGACTGTTTTCATCTGCAAACCACCCTATCTGATACTTTCAACTCAATGCCCTGAAAGCTGTATTTTCCTATATGCATCCCGAAAATTTCTCCTCTTTCCCTGTTTTAAAGCGCTACATATTATTATATAACAGATAACGAGTAAAGGCACATCTTTCATATCACAATTTCTGAGTATTGTTTTTTTGACGTACTAGGTGCTTATATTCAATCTAATTTTTACCTGCGCTTTTCAAATACCTTAAACACCCCGATAAGAAAGCCTAAAGTCAGAAAAGCTCCAGGCGGGAGTATCATCACAAGGGCAGGCTCAAAACCTTTCCAGAATAATGGATAGTCAAACAATGTGCCATTTCCCAATATCTCTCTGATACCACCGATAAGTATAAGTGCTATGGTGTAGCCAATGCCAATGCCTAATGCATCTGCAATGGATGAGAAAACTGAATTTCTGGAAGCAAAGGCCTCAGCACGTCCCAGTATGATACAATTAACCACGATGAGCGGAATAAAAATTCCGAGTGCATGGTATAATCCTCTGAAATAACCGCTTATCACCAAATCCACAATGGTAACAAACGATGCAATGATCACAATGTAAGCAGGTATCCTCACTTTATCAGGAATAAAAGACCGTATAAGCGAAACCACGATATTTGAGCATAGAAGAACAAATATGACAGCACATCCCATGCCAATGCTGTTCTTAACGCTGGTAGTTATTGCAAGGATCGGGCACATGCCCAGCACAAGCACAAATACCGGATTTTCTCTCCATAGACCTTTGAAAAATTCCTTACTGAACAACAGGTCCTCCCCCAAGAATTAAAGCTCTGTCTGTCTTGAATTTTTCAAGACCATCCTTTATCGCACCCGAAAGAGACCTTGGCGAGATAGTGGCGCCGGATATCTGGTCAATATCTCCC
>JAGVNP010000205.1 GCA_020053185.1 Deltaproteobacteria bacterium
CACCGCCAATTATTATCATCTCAGGATTCAATATCATTATGTAATTATAAAGGGCCACTGCCAAAAACTCCGAATACACATTTAATACATCCAGAGCTACCGGATTTTTTTTCATTGCCAGAATACATACATCTTCAGCAGAGATGACATTCATTCCATGATCCCTAGCCAGATGCGTAAGTGCAGTGGCAGAACAATATGTCTCTACACATCCCGTATTTCCACACCCGCATCGATAGAGGCCTTGCCTTGCCATAATGATATGGCCCCACTCGCTTCCGCCAGAAGTACTCCTGTGAATTTTATTATTAAGCACTACGCCTGTTCCCACGCCTGTTCCTAATGTTATTGACATAAACGTGGAAAGTCCCTTAGCCTTCCCAACCCACCCTTCTGCAAGAGCTGCAGCAGTTGCATCATTGTCAAAAAATACTTTCAGGCCCGTTGCTTTTTCAATGATATCAACTATAGGTACCACTCCCCATGATCTGAAATTGGTAGGTTGTATTAATGTTCCGTCTTCTATATTCATCGGACCTGCGCATACAAGGCCCATCTTTTTTATAGAAGGACTCTTTGCATGAAAGGCTTTTATGATATCTGTAATCTGGCATGCGACAGTGTCCTTGCCTTTCCCATGATGGGCGACAACTTCTTCAATTATCGTCCCGTCTTTTTCTACAAGGCCCGCATGTATATTTGTCGCACCAAGATCAACACCTATTACCACACAAGAACCTCAAACCCCTCAGCATTTAGATAACGGCTCCAATCGCTGTTTATTTTTTTCTCCAGTATCAGCTTACTGCCAACCTTCATCCCTGGAAGTTCCAGATCCACTCTGCCTTTGAATATTTCCATTTTTATCGGAGGTCCTTCTGCATCCACATAAACACCTTTCAGAACCTCTTTTGGTGATGTTTTTGTTGTATCGATAAGCTGTTTGTGGCTCTTTTCTAACAAATCTATCATTGACTTATCAGGACTTACCTCGCTCAATATCACATTTCCGACCAGAAGAGGTGCTTTATATGTGACATCTACGGCAGCTGTACTATAAAGATGAATTTCACTATCCGGCTTATATGCAACACCAAGAGAGTCAAGTAGAGCCTTGTATGAGTGATTCAACTCCTTCATATAATCCTTATCTGGAAGCAAAGGCTCTTTTTTTATACCCCCGATATCTATTAGCGACACCCCAAAATGGGAAGCATACTTTTTTATCGGCTCAGGTGTTTTCCTGTCTTTTTCTTGAAGCATGTTGATTACAAAGACCTCTTTCAGAGAGTCCGTCTTATAGACAACCCATTTTCCATAAAATTTTGCCTTTTCAACATCGCCTATTAAAATAGGGCTCTCGTCCTTGTTTATGGAAAAATATCCGGCTGTTTTAAGAAGATCGTCTATTACTGTTTCTAGATTCTTACCCTGAGCATTTATCACCCTGTAACGAGAAAATTGTTTTGTAACGAGAAGGCCCTCCTGGGAAGATATCTTCCCATCTACATCAACAATTGCACATCTACTTGAATCAAATTCTATTACAGGCACTTCCTGGGTATTAATTGAAAGTGTCCCCCCCCCAGATATAGGGATAGAGAAGATTCCTTTTTTTGCTGTTGCTCCCATCTCAATAAATGCAGGAATTACACTATTTGTTATATCTTTTTTCAAATCTCCAGCCACAACTTTTACGATTGGAGACTCCGTTTTCTTAGGCACTTCGATTTTCTGAATTTCTTTTTCTGCCAAAGGTGCTTCTTTTGTTTTCACTTTCGTTACACCTTTTTTCAGATCATCAGTACCAGCTTTCACGAGTGGGGCTTCTATTTTCTTGGGTGCCTCAACCTTCTTTACCTCTTTAATTGGTAAAGGCACTTCTTTTTTTATTTCCGTTTTCTGTGCAATAAGATCTTTTGGTATTCTTATCTCCTGACCAGGAGATACCTTGCTAAGATCTTCTATCTCCGGATTTAAATCTCTTATCAAGGCAAGATACTTAGAAAGTGAAGCCTCATCCTGAATGCCGCAAACATCTCTTAAAATAGTGAAAATATACTCGCCTTCCTTTATCGTATAAAGCTCATAGTCAAGTCTGGTTGGTGTAACAGATACGGTCTTCTTATTGTCAATCAAACTCTTTTCTTTTTGAGCAATAAGGTCCTTGGGTATTCTTATCTCCTGACTTGAAGATAGACTGTAAACATCCTCTACTTCTGGATTCAACGTCTTGATTAACTCAAGGTATTTAAAATATGACACTTCATCCTTGAGCCCATAGCCTTCTCGTAAAATTGTGGCAATATTCTCACCTTTTTTTACCGTATAAAGCTCATATCTGACCGTATAGAGTACATTGTCTGGCTGTTTTTTATATGCATCTTCTGCCGCCTCTTTCATTTCTGCGTACAGAGAATGGCCCAGCCATAAAGAAATCAAACAAACAATAAAAATGACCTGTTTTTTCATTAGTACACCTCCTTTAAAAGGGGTCCTGTGGTTTTACCTTCTGGGGGCAGTGTACCCTCTTTGAAACATTCATATCTCGTTGAACCAGAAGATGATGTAAGTTTTCCGGTTTTTGTATCTATCTGAGCAAAAACTATGCCTTCAGGCACTCTGAAATCCATTGCGGGATTATCGCTGAGAAGTGAATACATAAAGTTTACAAAAATCGGACATGCAGCACTTCCGCCCACCTCGCTTTTTCCGAGTGGTTTCATATCATCAAATCCAACCCACACACTGCAAAGAAACTTCGGTGTATATCCCACAAACCACGCATCTCTGCTGTCATTGCTTGTGCCGGTCTTTCCTGCAACAGGTCTCTTCAGAGCTTTTACCCTCCATCCTGTTCCGTTTTGTACTGCATCAGTAAGCATATTCGTAATAATGTAAGCAGTCTGCTCAGATATAATTCTCTCAGAAGCTCTTACATCAGATGCCACCATGTCACTATTCTCTTCATATACCACAGGCCGTGCAGAAAACACAGTACCTATACCTTCCTGATCAATCGATCTGATCACACGCGGCTCAAACCTGTATCCGTATGTTGCGAATGCTCCATAAGCTTTTGCAAGATTAAACGGGGTGGTGCTTGCAGATCCTAAGGCCAACGACAGATCCCTGGGAAGATCATTTGAAA
>JAGVNP010000023.1 GCA_020053185.1 Deltaproteobacteria bacterium
ACAAAAGAACAAAAAGAAAAATACCTCCCGCTTATTGCACAGGGTAAGTTCAAAACCTGTATGGCATTAACAGAACCTGGTGGCGGAACTGATATACTAGGAGCATTAAGAACAACCGCGGAAGACAAAGGTGACCGGTGGGTGATCAACGGCCAGAAGATATTTATCACTGGTGCCCATGTTGCAGATTCGCTCATTACAATATGCAAAACAGAAAAGGATAAAAAACCAGCACAGTCTCTTACGACCTTCATGGTGCCAAGAGAATCCAAAGGTATCACCATAAATAGTGTTTCAAAGATAAGCTGTCACCATTGCGACTCTGTTGAGATCTTCTATGAGGACGTGGAGATTCCAAAGGAAAATATGCTCGGTACCAGAGGAAACGCATGGTATGAAATGCTCACTGTACTCAATCCTGAAAGAATCGGCGTTGCCATGATGGGCGTAGGGATTATCTCAGCCATCTATGATCATTGTATGAAGTATGTACAAGAACGCGAGGCTTTTGGTGGGATTATAGGCCGTTTCCAGATATTGCAGCACTATCTGGCAGACATGTTTATTGATCTGGAAAACGCAAGGAACCTTACTTACAAATCTGCCTGGCTGTGTGACAATGGTCATCCATATCATTTGGAGGCAACCATGGCAAAACTGGTTGCTGCTGATGGAGCTCTGCGTGCTGCTAATAAGGGAGCAGAAATATTTGGAGGCTATGGCATCTGCAATGAATATCCGGTCTCAATGTTTTTAAGGGATGCCTACCAGATCCAGTTTTCACCTATCTCAAATGAGATGAGCAGAAATGTACTCATGCAGTTCCAGGGGCTGCCAAAATCTTGGGCATAAAAAATAAAAAACAGAAAGGGTGCTGCTCAAATTGCAAGTTCCTTCTTAGAGACTGGCAGCACACCTCTGGGCAATAAAAGAGGAGGCTTAGTATGTACACATTAGGTGATATCCCAAGAAAAGGATCTCTGATCTTTCCAGGCAACGAGGCTGTTGTGTTCGAAAAATTTAGATTTACCTATCGCGAACTCAACGACCGAACAAACCGCCTTGCAAATGCCCTGGCAGATATGGGTTATGGAAAGGGAGATGGAATCACTATCCTTGCTGACAATTGCTACCAATACCTTGAAGTGTACTTTGCAGCTTCAAAATTGGGGATGTATCTGGCCCCTGTGAATATCCGGCTGGCTGATCAGGAAACCACATATGTGGTCAACGATAGTAAGACATCCATTTATTTTGTAGGCGAGGGATATGAGGAACGCACTGAAAGAATCCGAAAGGATCTGGAAAATATAAAAACCTGGATTTCTCTCCATACACGACTGGAAGGTTTTCACAATTATGAAAGCCTATTGGCAAACGCAGCGAACACGGAACCCAACATTGATATCGATGAAAACGAAATGGCCATAATATCATACACCGGGGGAACCACGGGCCTGCCGAAAGGAGTCATGCTTTCTCACAGAAACATAATGACTGCCGTGCTCTTTTCGACAATGGTAATGGGCCTTACCCCAGATGATACAGAATGCTATGTATTACCGCTGTTTCATACTTCTTCGTGGGCTGCCTTCTGTGTAATGATGGTTGGAGGAAAAGCAGTAATCAACCGAAAACTTGATCTCGGTGAAATCCTGAGACTTATTCAGGATGAAAAATGTACACACATAAATCTAGTTCCCACAATATACGGATGGATCCTCCAATATCCAGACCTCAAAAAGTATGATCTATCTAGTCTCCGGTTCATGACCTATGCTGGAAGCCCCTTTCCTCCTGAAGTATTGAAACAGTGTATTGGTAAATTTGGCAACATTTTCGGTCAAGGATACGGTGCAACAGAAACAAGCGGAGGTGCCATCACATTTCTTATGCCAGACGATCATATTTTGGAGGGACCACGATCAAGACTACTTTCAAGCGCTGGCAAGCCATCGATGGTTGCAGAGGTTAAAATCGTAGATGAAAATGGAAATGAAGTAAAAAGAAAAGAAGTAGGCGAAATTATTGCAAAGGGCAAACACGTAATGATGGGATATTGGAATATGCCGGACTTAACAAAGGATGCCCTAAAGGACGGCTGGTATCATACAGGAGATATGGCATATATGGATGAAGAAGGTTTCATATTCATCGTTGATCGTAAAGCGGACATGATTATTTCTGGCGGAGAGAACGTCTATCCCAAAGAAACTGAAGATGTCCTTTATGAACACCCAGCCGTTATGGAATGTGCAGTCGTCTCGGCTCCTGATGAAAAATGGGGGGAACGAGTGCAGGCGGTCGTTGTCTTAAAAGCTGGGATGACGGCAACTGAAAAAGAAATCATTGAACACTGCAAAGGTAAACTTGCGGGATACAAATGTCCTAAAACCGTGGAGTTTTGGGATTCAATACCGAAAACCCCTATAGGAAAAATACTCAGAAAGGACGTGAAGAAACATTTTTGGAAAGGACACGATCGAATGATAAGATAGATTAAAAGTAATTTTATCTGCCAATAAAAATACAATGAAGGGGGATTTTATGGAATACAAAGCATTGTTTGAACCAATAGAAATAGGTGATACGAAACTAAAAAATCGCATTGCAATGGCTCCCATGAATATGACCTATTCTCAGCCTAACGGGTATATGGGTGATCAAAATATTGCATGGTATGCAACGCGGGCACGTGGCGGCTTTGGGCTTATTATCACAGAGTGTATTGTAATCAATCCTCATAGATGGAGAGGATCAGAAGGTGTAAACCCTTCCCTTATGACCGATAACCGATATTACCGTTATTTATCTAAACTTGTTCAGACCATTCATAGATATGATGATTGCAAGATATTCATACAATTAAGTCCTGGGTGGGGGCGTCAAGGACATCCAGATGTCGAAACCCCAGATATCCCATCTGCTGCACCTTCTTCTATTCCTTTGCACATAGACATCCGCACCCTAAATAAGGGATGGGAAAAACAGGTAAAACGTGTTTCACCTGACCTATTTAAAAATCTGGGGATGGAAAATCTCGATCCCATTAGAAAAATGAATGATACCGAATATGCTGTACTGGAAAAAAATATATTAGAGATGCTCCACAAAGAAGCCCCTGCCCTTGTGCATGTAGTACAAGGCGAATCGCCCAGAGAACTGCGCATCGATGAAATCGTAGATCTAGAAAATAGAATGGCTATGCAGGCAGATGAAGCATTCAAGCTTGGGTTTGATGGTGTTGAGATTCATTCACCTCATGGATACCTTATCCATCAGTTTCTATCCCCAAGATGCAATAAGCGAACAGACGAATACGGTGGTAGTTTAGAAAATCGAGCCAGGTTCCTCATTAACATTATTAAAAAGATCCGGGCAAAAATAGGTCCTGACAAACCTCTTGGAGCAAGATTATCTGGCGACGAACTCATGCCAGAAGGGATGAATCACGAAGAGGCCAAACAGTTTGTAGCAATGGCAAAAGATGCTGGCATTAATTATGTGAACACTTCACAGGGATGCTATGAAAATCCAGGAGCCTTTGCGCCTGATGGCGAAAATGAATTTACCAAGTATGGACCAGGATTTAAAAAAGCAGGCAAAGGAATTCCTGTAATTGCCCCAGGATTCATTACACCTGACTGCGCAAATAAGGCAATTACAGACGGGAAACTTGATATTATAGCCTTAGGCAGGCAGGCCATTGCAGATCCTTTCTGGCCAGCAAAGGCGCAAGCTGGTCGGGAGAAGGATATTGTGAAATGTACACGTTGTAACCAGTGTTACATGAATCTATTCGAACCAAAATGGATCAGCTGTACAGTAAATCCTACTGCTGGCTTTGAACTGTGGTATCCAGAACTATGGTTAAAAGGTTCTCGTCATGAAAACAGAGTAAATAAATTTATGGAGAAGGCTAAGGGATTAATTTAGCACAACAGAAATGGGGGAAAACCCCCTTCAAATACTTAAAGGGGAGGAATAAATGGCAAAGCAAGCAACAAAAAATGCAAATCTAAAACACCTATTAAGCCCTATCAAGATAGGTCCCGTTGAACTTAAAAATCGTATGGTTTTAGCTCCGATGAATGAGACTTTTTCGGGTCATGATGGGCAAGCAACAGAACAGATGGTTTCTTACTTCGGAGCACGAGCAAAAGGCGGAGCTGCATGGGTAAGCACCGGGGCAATTATGGGAACCAGGCTCTCTTCCAAGTTTGTCTGGGGACGCAACATTTATTTATTTCATGAAGGTCACATCCAGGGCCTTAACCTGTTAACAGACCGCATTCACTACTTTGATTCTCTCGCAACAGCACAGATGACTATAGGTTTTGGCAGGCAGGGACATTCGTATGATCATACACTGAAAGTTCCTGCACCAAGTGCTGGACTACCCTATGAAATTGCTATGGAGAAGATTCCAAAAACATTGGAGGGTCTTGCAAGGATTGTGGAGATGGGCCGTCTCTTTATGGTAGGACAGATGACAAGGGAAATGACCATAGAGGAGATTAGGTCCGAGCAGAAAGAGTTTGCCAGAAGTTGTCAGCTTGCCGTAATTGCTGGTTTTGATGTGATCGAGATCCATGGGCCACACGGATATCTTGAACACCAATTCCTCTCCCCCCTCACTAACAAAAGAACCGATCTGTATGGAGGCGAGTGGAGAAACCGCAAACGTTTTTTGAACGAAATCATGGAACAAATCCGCTATGCCTGCCCAGGGGTAGCAGTAGGAGTACGTATCAGTAATCAAGAATATATGGAGGGCGGCCTAACCATCGAAGAAATGATCGACGTGGCCAAGGATCTGGAGGCAAGAGGAGCCGATTACATCAGCCTTTCTGCTGGTGGAGGTTATGAAGAATCCGGCCATCTGATTACTGACAAAGACCGAGCAGAACATCTCCCAGAGAGCGCAGCAAAATTTAAGAAGGCACTCAAAGTACCGGTAATCATCGCAAGTCAGCACGATCCAGTTAAATCAGATAAAGACATCGCATCCGGCAAGTATGACATTAATGCTCTGGGCCGCCAACTTTTCTGTGACCCTGAATATCCAAATAAAGTGGCTAGCGGTGATATAGATAAAATAAAATATTGCACTTATTGTAATACGTGTGTCTTAAGATGTCTTTCCGGCGCTCCTCCTGCATGCCCACGTAATCCAATTTTCGGCAGAGAATACGCTATGGATGAGTACAAGATAGGACCTAGACAGAAGCATGAAGATGTCATTCCAAAAGGAATAATAAGTTTACCAATGCCTGCACTGGAAAGACCCTGGTGGAAACCAGAACTTCCTGTTCTCGAAAAATGCTGGAGAAAGTTCACTGGACCTGGGCCAAGATAGTTTTACGTATACAAAATTGAGGGCATCCTTTCGATGCCCTCAATGAACATTACTATATAAGGAGGGTTTTATGGCAACCGAATCGAAGAAGGATAATTTTTTCAAGATAGATCCAGAGCCTCATCTCATAGGCAACATGGAACATATCAATCATTTTCCCGGAGTGCAGATGTGGTGGAAGGCAATTGACAACATATCCAGGCCACTATTTCTTGGCACACATCCAACTCTACTTACCAAAATGTATGAAGCTGGTATCGAAGAATGGGAAGCAATAAAAAATGATGATCCAAAAAATCTCCTCCGTGCTATGGATAAATATGGCGTAGATATTGCTTGTTTGCTCCCTGAATCCATGATGGATACAACAGGATATACAAGCAGATGGGTCTCTAATGGTGAGATGGCAAAGATCGTAGAATCAAATCCTGATCGTTTTATGTATCAGCCCAATGTTTCCCCAGTGAAACACAAAGGGGTAAAGAACACCATAAAGGAACTCGAATACTGGGTAAAAGAGAAAGGTGCAAAAATTTTTAAACTATATCCACCTGAAGATACTTACATAAATGATCCAGAAATATGGCCATTTTACGAGAAAGCTCAGGAGCTGGGGATTGTGCTGGATATTCATACTGGATTCTGCTGGGTACCACCTGGAAAGAGCAAGTACGCTTTACCCATACAGTTAGACGATGTTGCGAGAGATTTTCCTGAATTAAAGATCGTTGCTTTCCATATGGGTTATCCGTACTGTGACGATCTTAACATGATTGCTATGGGTCATCCAAACATTTACGTGTGTTTGAGCCTGTTAGTACCCTGGGCACTTAGTGCGCCACGGAAATTTGCAAAGATCATAGGTGAGGCTTTACGATGGGTTGGACCAGACAAAATTATCTGGGGCACTGATTATGCTGGGTATGGTGCACAGATAGCTGGTGCAGCGAGAGGTCTAAGAGAGTTCCAACTACCCGAAGATCTACAACTGCAATATGGCTATCCTCCAATCACAGACGATGATCGCCGAAAGATCTTTGGAGAAAACCTCGCAAAGCTTCTCGGAATAGACACCTCAAAAAGAAGGATTTCCAAGTAGTGGACTAAAGGGATAGGAACCATAAAGAGGACTGCAGCCAACATTAATACGAAATGTTCCTATCCCTGTACAACAATCATAGAAGGAAAAGCATTTCTTGTTTTGATACAAATGGAAATCCTATACGTAGGATCATCCCTCATGCACAAATTTTTATCAGATGCTTTCATTGTGGTATTACATAAGGAGTTTTAATGGAAAAAGAAAACAAACTAACAGAGATTGGAACGGCATTGGCTGGGCTGAATGAAGATACTGTTGAGGAACTTTTGAACCAGTACCTGTCGGAAAAAATCCCTCCTCATAAGATCATAGAGGATATGACATCTGGCATGGATGAGGTGGGAAGATTATTTAAAGAGGGTGAGTATTTTTTGAGCGAACTCATATTTGCCGGTGAAATATTCAAGGCAGCAATGGAAAAAATAAAACCTCTTCTCAATGATGAGAAACCCAATAAGGCTAAAGGTAAAATAGTCATGGGAACAGCCCAGGGTGATATCCATGATCTCGGGAAAAATATAGTTATCACCCTACTTGAATGCTCTGGCTTTGAGGTAATTGACGTAGGGGTTGATGCCTCTCCAGACAAATTCATCGAGGCCATTAAAATCTCAGACGCGACCCTTGTAGGTATGAGCGCCCTTCTCACCACAACCTATGAGAGTATGGCGAGCACCATCAATGAAATCTCTCAGGCTGGGTTGAGAGAAAAAGTTAAAATAATGGTCGGCGGAGGGGTCGTGGATGAGAAGATTAAAATACAGATTGGAGCTGATTTTTACGGTAAACATGCAGCAGAAGCAGTAGAAATCGCTAAAAAAGTGTGTGTACACTGAGGTAGAAAATGAATTCAAAAGAACGTATAGATACTGTAGTATCACTTGAGGCGCCCGACAGAATACCGCTGGCCCCACTCCTTGATCACTTTGCTGCAACATATTCTGGATTTAGCAATGCAGAGATCATGACAGATGGTAATAAACGTATCACTGCAATCTTAAAAACCATGCGCGAGCTTGGGCCATGGGATATGACTTTTCTTGCTGATACAGCAAACGCGAACTTGCTGAAAATTGGCGTTCCCATCAAAATACTCTTACCAGGCAAAGATTTGCCAGACAACAAAATCCATCAATTTTTTGAAACTGAATTTCTTACCCCTGAAGATTATGATTTCCTTGAACGCGTTGGTTTCCTTAGGTTCATGTGGGATCTGATCGGCCGTAAATATCCAGAATGGAAGGGA
>JAGVNP010000249.1 GCA_020053185.1 Deltaproteobacteria bacterium
CCAGCATTCCTGAAGCCATCCGGCTTGCACCTGGCACTGAGGTAACCCGCGTTGATTCGAGCAGATGGGCTGTCAGCATTCGCGGGGATGCACGACGGCTTGCAAGGTCTTTGCTCGTTCTTATTGATGGACGGTCCGTATACTCACCTCTTCTCGGCGGCGTGTATTGGGAAACATCTGATGTTATGCTCGAAGATGTGGATCGTATCGAGGTTATTCGCGGCCCTGGCAGCACTTATTGGGGGGCGAACGCCCAGAACGGAGTAATCAATATCATTACCAAGTCCGCAAATGAAACACAGGGCATGCTTGTAAGTGCTGGCGGAGGAACAATTGAGCAGGGCTTTGGAAGTGTGCGTTATGGCGCAGAGACTAAAGACGGATTAAACTATCGCTTGTATGCCAAATATTTTGACCGGGACGGCATGTATCATGAGGATGACAACAGGAAAAATACTGATGCCTGGCAAAAAGCACAAATCGGGTTTAAACTCGACAAGGATGTGTCTGATAAAGATGTCCTGACTATTCAGGCTGATGTGTTTGATGCAGATCTCGGAGTATATGAAACCCTCTCATCACTTACTGCACCATATGCCCCAATTGCTGACGAGGACATGGATTCATTCGGCGGAAACATCCTTGCACGTTGGTATCATGAGGTCAGTCCGTCTTCTGACTGGGAATTTAAGTTTTTCTATGACTACCTGGAGAGGAAGTCCTCTTACTTTGACTCAGATGTTGATATGGTTGACTTTGATTTTCAGCACCGTTTTACCCTCCCGCTCAGACAGGAGATACTCTGGGGTATTGGGTACCGTCTTATCTCTTATGACACAAGCGGTTCTTTTACCCTGGGGTTCGAGCCGGAGGACGATACCAATGATCTATTCACAGGTTTTGTGCAGGATGAGATTTCTCTTGTTGAAGACAAGCTTACCTTAAGGCTTGGCTCCAAGTTTGAGCACAACGAGTTCGGCGGTACTGAAGCACAGCCAAGCGCACGGATTTCATGGAAACCAACCGAGAATCAGCTTCTCTGGGCATCAGTCACCCGAGCGATCAGAACGCCAACTCCTTATGACCAGAACTATTGGGTTATGCAATACCGTCCCGAGTATGCTCCCACTTATGTTGTATATGCCAAACAGGTGGGAAATGAAGATGTAGAAACTGTTGATCTTATTGCCCACGAGATCGGATACAGGGTTCATCCAATAAAAAGGCTATCTGTTGATATGACTGCATTTTCCAATGATTATTCAAATCTTTTGACTACAGAACTGAAAACTACCATAGCAATGCCAGGATATTACATATTTCCGGTATACCTGGATAACAACCTGGATGCTAAGTACATAGGCGCAGAAGTGTCAGTTGATTTTGATGTCTTTGACTGGTGGCGTTTGCATGCTGCGCAATCCTGGCTTCATATGGACAATAAAGCGCACAGCGGAAGCGGTTATGATAAAGAGGCAACCCGTATTCTACTCAATCAATCAAGTCCAAAACACAAGACGGATTTTCATTCATACATGGATCTTCCTGGAAATGTGGAACTTGACCTTATTTTCCGTTCGGTGAGCCGAATCCCCAGCAAAAACGTATCAGGTTACAACAATCTGGATGCCCGCATCGGCTGGGAAGTAAAACCAAATTTAGAGATCTCTGTTGTCGGACAAAGCCTGCTTGATGACCATCATCCCGAGGAGAGCACTACTTCCGTGCTGGTTCCTTACACCGAGGTTCCGCGCAGCGTATACGGGAAGGTCCAGTGGGAATTTTAGGAAAAGCTTAGAAAAGAGAGGGGGTTCTTTATGATTGAGACATTAAGATTCACCATAAAGAATTCCTCGCTAAGGCTTCATTCTGCCAAAGGGGTAATGATCTTTCTTATTCTAAGTTTGGGGGTCGGCATTTCTTTTGCTAATGCACAAAAACCTACCGATGACCAGGTCAAGGCGGCCTTTGTATACAATTTTGCAAAATTCACAGAGTGGCCGTCAGACGTGATGAAGGGGCCTGATACCCCCTTTGTCATAGGGGTTTTTGGAGATGATAATTTTTACAAAACGCTTAAAGTAGCTGCTGAGGGGAAGAGCGTGCAGGGAAAGCCGATTTCTGTCATGCGCATTGATCGGATCGAAGACGGGCAAAAATGTCATATGATCTATATTGGTTCTTCTCAGGAAGAAAATCTTTCATATATACTTAAGGAGATGAAAAATTTTCATGTGCTCACTGTTGGTGATATGAGTGGTTTTGCCAAGCGCGGGTGCATGATCAATTTTACACGTGAGCGAGATTATATACGCTTTGAGATCAATGTGAATGCTGCTGAGCGCTCAGGAATAAAAATGAGTTCTAATTTGCTGAAACTGGCAAAGATTGTGGAGTAAACCATGTCAGTGTGCGGCTCGATAGGCTCAATATTATTTTTTGATAAGCCGATGAATAAATATCATATGTAATAAATACTTGGGAAAAGGGAGGGTATAGAATGAATAGTACGCCAGATCTTTTCAAAAAAAGACATATACATGCGGGCATTTTCCGTCATCGATATATATTCATATCCGTAGTAGCATTGATTGTTTTGTTCATATGGCCATTGACGCCTGCGAACGCAGCAGAAGAACAAGCCAAGATTGCAGCAGCGCCGTCGCTTATCGATATGAGCATTGAGGATCTGATGAATATCGAAGTCACGCTAGCATCCAAAAAGCCGGAAAGATACTTTGATACGCCTGCTGCCATTTATGTAATTACATCTGAAGATATAAAACGATCAGGTGTTACCAGTATTGCTGACGCACTTCGCCTGGCACCAGGTGTTGAGGTAGCGCGCATTGACTCGACCAGATGGGCTGTTTCCATAAGAGGATTAAGCGATGTACTTAATAGGCGCCTGCTTGTCCTGATTGATGGCCGTAGCGTGTATAATCCAGTTTTTGCAGGCGTATTCTGGAGTGTGCAGGATTACCCGCTTGAGGATATTGATAGGATTGAAATCATTAGGGGCCCTGGCGGGTCTCTCTGGGGCGCCAATGCAGTAAACGGCATTGTAAATATCATCACCAAGAGCGCGAAAGATACCCAAGGAGGATTTGTAAGCATTGGCGGTGGCACAGAAGACAGAGATTTTGCTGGCATACGCTATGGCGATACAATAGGCAAAGATTTTAGCTACCGCATCTATAGCAAATATTTTAACAGAGATGCCATGTATCATGAAGACGCTGACAATTACGATGATTGGCAGATGGCACAGCTAGGATTCAGCACTGACTGGGATTTAAAAGATGGCAATACCTTTAGGTTCCAGGGCGATATCTATGATGCGAACGTCGGACAGGAGACAGCAAAGAACATAGATGCATCCGGCGGAAATCTCTTGGGACGCTGGCAGCAAAGTGGTGATGCCTCAGATTTGATGCTGCAATTCTATTATGATCGGACCTATTGGAATGAGCATAATATTCAAACCACAGTAGATACCCTAGGTCTTGATTTTCAGAATTACTTTGCCGGGACATCCAGGCAGACAATCAACTGGGGGCTCGGATATAGGTTCAATTTCATTGATACAAAAGGTACTCCTAACGATCTTGAATTTGATCCGGATCATCATAACGATAATTTGTTCAGCGCTTTTGTGCAGGATGAGATTACACTTGTTAAAGATAAGCTTAACCTGACCATTGGATCGAAGTTCGAGCATAATGATTACAGCGGATATGAACTCCAGCCAAGCGCTAAAATTTTGTGGAAGCCGACTCAAGACCAAACTATATGGGCATCAGTATCCCGTGCAGTCAGGACACCATCACCGATTGACCATGATCTTGTGCAGTGGTTTATTCCTTCTGTATTGGTCCTGAAAGGGGACAAGGGATTTGAATCTGAAGAACTAGGCGCTTATGAGATTGGATACAGAATCCAGCCAGTAAAACGCCTGGCCCTGGATGTGACTGCGTATTATAATGTTTATGACAACCTTTTAAGCGCGGAACAGATCTCTCCATGGCCCTTTATTTACGCCTTAAGAAACGAACTGAGCGGTGATATCTTAGGCGGAGAGATCTCAATTGATTATAGCCCATTTGACTGGTGGAGGGTGCATGCATCCCAATCCATAATGCATATAGAGATGAAGAGGGATGATGTCAGCGCAGACCCGTCAACAGTAGATGCTATGGAAAACTCAACCCCGGATCGCCAGACTACTCTCAGGTCTTACATGGATCTTCCGCATGATTTGAAATTTGACTGCACCTTGCGTTCAGTGGGCAGGCTTACCTACACCCCCAATCAGATCTCAGGTTATAATAGCATGGATGTGCGTTTTGCATGGGATATCAATCCTGATCTTGAGATCTCTTTGGTTGGTCAGAATTTGCTGGATGACCATCATCCTGAATATAATCCGACCATCCCTCCTGCAGTTATTCCGACTGTCGAGATCCAAAGAGGTGTATACGGCAAGGTGCAGTGGCAGTTTTAATCTTTCAGGGTCAGGCGGATGAACGTGAGAGGTCTATGCGGATTGTCATTCCGGGCTTGACCGGGAATCCAGTGTTCTCCTGGATTCCCGCCGGAGTTTACCCCGTACAACGTTACGGGGCGGGAATGATATGGTATATTGCGATATATTATTAGACCCTTGCATAATTGGTTTTTGTCATCGCGAGGAGCGTAAGCGACGTGGCGATCTCGTGAAATGTCAACAAGTTACGAGATTGCTTCACTTCGTTCGCAATGACAATGCGGGTATTATGCAAAGGTCTCATTATGTAACAGACTTTTTCAACAGTCTCGCAAAATTCATGAAGCTTGAGTGGTTATGGTGAGTGTGATATGAGCATTATAATAGTAGTAATGTTTTTATATGAGGACAGTAAAGAAGAAGGTTTTTAGGGGAGGATGTTATGTATGTAAAACATGTTATAAAAAAGGGGAGATGTAGAAAGAAGACATCTCAAAGGTCTTTGTGTGGCGGGTATATCAAAAAAAGCGCAGCGGTTTTTTGCAAAAAGGCTGTATTTGTGTGCCTGTTCCTATGCAGCGCATTGCTGTTTGCCAAAGAGACACCTGTATGGGCAGCTGAGAACAATATCAAGCTTGCAGCAGGGTCAGCTCTTGCCGAGATGAGTATCGAAGATCTTATGAACATCGAGGTCACGCTGGCATCCAAAAAGCCTGAGAAATATCTTGATACGCCTGCTGCCATCTATGTGATTACAAATGAAGACATAAAGCGATCAGGCGTTACCAGTATTGCCGAGGCCCTGCGCCTTGCACCTGGGGTTGAGGTGGCGCGTATTGATTCGACCAGGTGGGCTGTTTCCGTAAGAGGTTTGAGCGATAAAGTCAATAAGCGCATGCTTGTTCTGATCGATGGCCGCAGCGTGTATTCTCCGGTTCTTGCAGGCGTGTACTGGGAAGCGCAGGATTATCTGCTTGAAGATATCGAGCGGATCGAGATTATCAGAGGCCCGGGCGGTTCTGTCTGGGGAGCCAATGCAGTCAGCGGCATTGTAAATATCATCACAAAGAACGCAAAAGATACTCAGGGCGGATTTGTGAGTCTTGGCGGCGGCACAGAAGAACAGGGTTTTGCCGGTGTGCGCTATGGCGATATGATCGGCAAGGATTTCAGTTATCGCCTGTACGCAAAAGGCTTTAACCGGGATGCCATGTACCATGAAGATGCTGACAATTACGATGACTGGCAGATGGAACAAGGTGGATTCAGCACTTTCTGGGATTTAAAAGACGGCAACACCTTGAGATTCCAGGGCGATCTCTATGATGCGAACCTGGGACAGCGGACAGCAAAGAATATAGATTCAACTGGCGGCAATATCCTTGGACGCTGGCAGCGAAGCGGTGATGATTCAGACATGGCACTGCAATTCTATTATGACCGCACATACCGTAATGAGCAGAACATTCAAGGTACAGTAGATACTTTTGACCTTGATTTTCAGTATAGCGCTCCGCTGTCGCCGCGGCAGGAACTCGTTTGGGGTCTTGGATACAGGTTCAATTGCATTAATACAGAAGGCACTCCAGGTGACATCTATTTTGATCCTGATCATCATAATAACAATTTGTTCAGCGCATTTGTACAGGATGAGATCATTCTTGTTAAAGATAAGCTCAACCTGACCATAGGGTCGAAGTTCGAGCATAATGACTACAGCGGCTACGAAGTCCAGCCAAGCGCAAGGATTATGTGGAAGCCAACTTCAGACCAAACTGTATGGGCGTCAGCGTCCCGTGCAGTAAGGACGCCGTCTCCAATGGATCAGGATCTGGTAGCTTGGCTTATTCCTTCCTTTCTGGCTCTGAATGGGGATAAGGGATTTGAGACGGAAGAACTCGGCGCGTATGAGTTGGGATACAGGGTTCAGCCAATGAAGCGCCTGGCTATTGATATGACTGCATATTATAATGTCTACGACAACCTTTTAAGTGCGGAAGGATTCTTCTTCTTCGGCAACAAGCTGAGCGGTGATATTCTGGGAGGAGAGATCTCAATTGATTACACTCCATTTGACTGGTGGAAACTGCATGCCTCACAATCCATAATGCATATAGACATGGAAAAGGATGCTGACAGTACAGATCCGTCAACGGTGGATTCCATGGAGCACTCAAGTCCTGAGCGCCAGACTACTGTTCGGTCTTACATTGATCTTCCGCATGATTTGAGCTTTGATTGTACCTTCCGCTCAGTAAGCAGGCTCCCGGTAGAAAGAGACCCAATATTTTGGATCTCCGGCTATAACAGCATGGATGTGCGTTTTGCATGGGATATCAATCCTGACCTTGAGATCTCTTTGGTTGGTCAAAATCTACTGGATGATCATCATCCTGAATATAATCCGACCGTTCTTCCTTTACCTGGATATTATATTTCGACTGTTGAGATCCAGCGTGGCGTGTATATGGAGGCACAGTGGAAATTCTAACCTTTAGGGGTGGAGAAGTATGAAAAATTTTTCATATGAAAAAGATTCAGAGCCCTTTGAACAAACACTGATTCAGTCATTGCGAGGAGCGCAGCGACGTGGCAATCTTATAGGTAAATTGAGATTGCTTCGCTTTGCTCGCAATGACAACGTGGGTATTATACAAAGATCTCGTTCTTTGGCAGCAGCAAAGCGTATCCTGCTTTGCAGAATCCGCCGTGTCATGCTGGCGTTTTTTGCTGTGCTCATGATCACCTTAGGGCTAAGTTTTCCGATTGCCCAAGCTAGCCAGCCCACAGAGGCCCAGGTCAAGGCTGCCTTCATATACAACTTTGCAAAATTCACCGAATGGCCATCATATTTGCTCAGAGATCCGGATAAGCCTTTTGTTATCGGTGTGCTTGGAGATGATGAATTTTATGAAGCGCTCAAAGAGGTTGTTAAAGAAAAGAGTGTGCAGGAAAGGCCGGTTTCTGTCAGGCGCATTACCAAGGCAGAGGATGGAAGATCGTGCCATGTGCTTTATATTGGGGATTCTCAGGAAGAAAATATTACATATATATTTGATACACTAAAAGATTTTCACGTACTTACTGTGGGTGATATAAATGGATTTGCCAAAAAAGGAGGAATGATCAATTTTGTGCGTGAAGGCAAATTTATCCGTTTCGAGATCAATGTGAATGCGGTTGAGCGATCAGGGCTTAAGGTTAGCGCGCAGCTTCTAAAGCTGGCTAAGATTGTAAATAAATAGACTGGACAGCGTTGGTATAATGAAAAATTTCCAAAAATTTTCTTTGAAGCAGAAATTGTTATGGATAAGTATAATCGCAGGTATTTTAACTGTTATCCTCGCCACTATTGGACTGATGTCATATGAGAGGGTTACCTATAGAAAGAACATGGTTGAAGAGCTTTCTACCCAGGCAGAGATTATCGGATATAATGCAAGCTCTGCACTGGTATTTAATGATCCAATATCAGCCCAGTCGACCCTGAGTGCACTCAAGGCCAAAACAGGAATTACCTCGGCAGGCATCTATAATGCGCAAGGCCAGTTGTTCGCAACGTATTTTGCTATTGAAAAAGGCACGATGCCTGAGACTTTGTCTGATCTCGACGACAGATACTTCTTCGAGCAGAGCCATCTGGAGATGTTCAAGCGCATCATGCTCGAAGGTGAGTTCATTGGCGTGATCTATTTGCAACATGACCTCAAGGCATTTAAAACCCGTCTTGCGCTGTATGCAATAATCGTTATTGGTGTGTTTGTCATAACACAAATCCTGTCATTCTTTGTAGTCTCTCTGCTGCAGCAAAAGATCATTCATCCGCTTATTGGTCTTACAAAAGCTGCACAGGTAGTTTCTGATAAAAAGGATTATTCTATCCGCGTTGAAAAAGAGAGCCAGGATGAGATAGGCTCCCTTGTTGACGGCTTTAATGAAATGCTTACCCAGATCCAGGCGCGGGATATTGAGCTGCAAAAGGCGCGTGACGGGTTGGAGGTTCAGGTAAAGGATCGCACCAGGGATCTTGAACAGGAGATACAGGTGCGCAAAATAGCAGAGGTGGCACTGCGAGACTCTGAAGATAAGTGGCGAAGGCTGTTTGAAGAGGCTCTTGATGCGATTTTTGTAGCTGATACTGTAACTGGTGAAATATTGGATTGCAACTATGCCGCCACTATTCTTATTGGTCGCTCAAAACAAGAAATAATCGGACAGCTTCAGCGTATTCTGCATCCGCAAGCAGAGGCCGGTGAACAGTTTTCAGATACATTCAAGAAACACAGGACTGATGCAGAAGGCAGAATTCTTGAAGCTCAGGTGATTACAAAAGACGGTACCATCAAAGATGTGGAAATAAGGGCAAGTATAATTAATCTTGGCGGCAAAAAGGTTTTACAGGGCGCATTCCGCGACATTTCCGAACGCAAGATTGCAGAACAAAAGCTTCAACATGCAATGGAAGAACTGGCCCGCTCCAACTCAGAGCTTCAGCAGTTTGCCTATGTGGCATCACACGATCTTCAGGAGCCTCTCCGCATGGTGGCAAGTTTCAGCCAGCTGCTGGAAAAGCGCTATAAAGACAAGCTCGGCAAGGAAGCAGATGAGTTCATTGGTTTTGTGGTAGACGGAGCCAACCGCATGCAGCTGCTTATTAATGATCTTTTGCAGTATTCCCGCGTAGGCACACGCGGCAGGCCGTTTGAATCTATCGATATGAATGTAATTCTCGGGCAGGCCATTACCAACTTGAGAATTGCCATAGAAGAGAGCAAGGCTATTATCACCAATACCGAGCTGCCGGTTGTAGTGGCTGACGAGACCCAGATGACACAGCTTATGCAGAACCTAATTGGTAATGCGATAAAATTCAGCAAAGAGTCTTATCCCAATATTCATATCGCAGCACATCAGGAGCAAGATGAATGGGTCTTCTCTGTGAAAGACAACGGAATCGGCATATCTCCTGAATACTATGAGAGGATATTTATTATATTCCAGAGGCTTCACAACAGAACTGAATATTCCGGAACAGGTATTGGACTTGCAATATGCAAAAGGATCATTGATCGGCATGGTGGGAAAATCTGGGTTACATCCGAGCCGGAAAACGGTTCAACCTTTTACTTCACCATTCCGATAAGAGAAAGGAGGGTATAAATTATGACGGAACAATTATTATTAAAGCCCATAGACATACTGCTGGTAGAAGATAACCCCGGCGATGTGCGTCTAACCATGGAGGCGCTCAAGGATGTCAAGATGAAGAACAACCTTTTTGTTGTTCACGATGGGGTGGAGGCAATAAGCTTTTTAAAGAGAGAAGGGCAATATAGCTCAATGCCGAAGCCTGATCTCATACTCCTTGACCTCAACTTGCCTAAGAAAGACGGCAGAGAGGTGCTCTCAGAGATCAAGACCGACCCTGACTTAAAGTCTATCCCTGTGGTTGTTCTTACTATCTCAAAGGCAGAGGAAGATATTATCAAGGTCTACAAGCTTCATGCAAACTGCTACATCACCAAGCC
>JAGVNP010000065.1 GCA_020053185.1 Deltaproteobacteria bacterium
CACCCTCACCCCTGGCCCAGACCGCAGTGCGGATCGCACCAGGGCAGGCCAGCCTCTCCCATCAAGGGAGAGGGGATATTTAAGACTTCTTACGGACCATCAAGGATGGTATATAGCATAAATCACGAGGAATGAAAAAGAAGAAAAGGGAGCTTATGGGTAAGGCAAAAATATACTTAATTCCTACACCAATAGGGAATCTGAGAGATATTACCTTGAGGGCATTGGATGTTTTGCAAATGGTAGATGTGATTGTATGTGAGGACACAAGGCATACGCTCAAGCTTTTAAGGCATTTTGGGATCAAAAAACCACTCATATCATCCGAGCGATTCAGTGAAGCAAAAAGAACAGAAGATGTGTTCGGTCTTCTTGATGAAGGAAAAGTGGTTGCAATTGTAACCGATGCAGGCACCCCAGGGGTGAGCGATCCTGGGTCCAGGCTTATCTCTGCTGCCCACGAGCGGGGGGTTTTGGTCGAAGCCTTGCCAGGGCCATGTGCTCTTACCACTGCATTATCAGGATCTGGTTTTGATGGATCGTTCAGGTTTGTTGGCTTTTTCCCAAGAGAGAGAACTCTGGCCCAGAAAGAAGTTGCGCGAATGGCTGTATCTGAAGAAATCACAATTTTCTATGAATCTCCTAGACGCATAATGAAGACGCTTGAATGCATGAAAGAGTTTTTGGGAGACAGGAAGGTGTGTATTGCACGGGAACTCTCCAAGACTTTTGAAGAATATTTGATAGGAACCCCTTTAGATCTTATTGACAAACTGGAACAGCATCTAAAAATCGGCGAAGTTACAGTGCTTGTGGAAGGACTTAAAAAAGAAATAACACTTGATATGTCCATAATCGAGAAAAGGGCAAAGGTGCTGCTTAAAGACGGATATTCAAAAAAGGATATTTTAGATATCTTGGTGAAAGAGACAGGGGAGGCTAGGAATAAGATCTATAAGATGTTGATTGAGATTGGTTGAGGGGCAAAGGCATAAAAAGGCAGTGACAAGTAACGAGTGACGAGTAACTAGTGAAAAGTTTGAAAGCTCAAAGGTGAAAATTGACCCCTCTCCCTTGACGGGAGAGGCAGGATGAGGGTGTTTATCCCCCTCCCTTTCATCCCTTCCCGCCAGGGGAGGGAGAAATCGCATCACTCTGCCAAAGGCGGATTACAGTTTACGTACATTTTTATCCTTTGTGCCTCTGTGCCTTTTATAAAGAATTATACGAAAATCCAGCATCAGTGATATTTCTGAAGAGAAATGGAAGCACATCTGAAACCTTGTCTGCATAGATAATTTCTATGTTGAGAGGATTATCTTTGAGGAGTTTTTCGCAATCCGGCTCATTTTTTTCCGGTATAACAATGTAAGATATGCCAGCCCTGATCCCGGCAAGGATTTTTTCCTTGATGCCGCCTACAGGCAGTATGCGTCCTGAAAGAGTCACTTCTCCGGTAATTGCAGTATCCTTCCTTAAAGGCATTTTTTTGAATAATGAGGTAAGCGCTGAAAGCATGGCTAGTCCTCCAGATGGCCCGTCTTTTGAGATGGCACCTGCAGGCACATGGAGATGGATATCTATCTTTGAAAAATCAATATCTTCGATCCCAAGCTCTTGTGTGTGGCCTTTTACAAACCCAAGCGCGATTCTTGCAGATTCCTGCATGATATTTCCCATATTCCCTGTAAGCTCCAGCTTACCGCTCCCTGGAACAGAAGTTGTCTCGATAATCAGGATATCCCCTCCTGCCGGAGTCCATGCAAGGCCTGTGGAGATTCCAATGCTGTCGTGCTCAAGGGCAAGCTGCCTGTGTCTTGGTGCAGGTCCTAGATATTCATGAACAGTATCCTTCGTGATGTATTCTGGAATTTCTTTGTCTGATGCCTTTTTTCTGGCAAGCTTTCGGTATATTGCCTCGATCTTTCTTTCCAGCTCTCTTACCCCGGCTTCCATTGTGTATTCCCTGATGAGAAATTCCAAAGCATCTTCCTGAAATATCAAAGTATCTTTAGAGAGTCCTACAGCCTTTGCTTTTTTGTTAACAAGGTAGAGTTTTGCGATATTTATTTTTTCACTGTCTGTGTAGCCTGGGATCTCAATTATTTCCATCCTGTCGAGCAGAGTGAGAGGTATGGTCTCTGTAGTATTAGCAGTGCCGATAAACATCACGTTTGACAGATCAAACGGAATGTCTAGATAATTGTCTTTGAAAGAGAAATTTTGTTCGGGATCAAGCACTTCAAGTAGGGCTGATGACGGATCTCCCCTGAAATCTTTTCCGAGTTTATCTATCTCATCAAGAATGAAAACAGGATTTTTTGTCTTGCTCCGCTGGATTTCTTTGATGATTCTTCCAGGCATTGCACCGATATAGGTGCGTCTGTGTCCACGTATTTCTGCCTCGTCCCTGATCCCGCCCAGGGAAACCCGGATATATTTTCTGGCCATTGCTGATGCAATGCTCTTGCCCAGAGATGTCTTTCCCACGCCAGGTGGCCCGCAGAAGCACAGGATGGAGCCTTTTGATGAGGGATTAAGCTTTTTGACAGCGAGAAACTCGAGTATCCTATCTTTCACTTCTTTAAGATTAAAATGGTCTTCATCAAGTATCTTCTGTGCCTTTTCAATGTCGAGATCATCCTGGGTAGAGGAGTTCCACGGCATATCCAGGGTAAATTCTATATAACTTCTGCTAACAGAATATTCCGGCGAAGATGGGTGAATGTATTTGAGTTTGTCCATCTCTTTATTAAGCGTTATCCTTGCTTCATCTGAGAGTTGGGCTTTCTCTATTTTTTCCTCAAGATTTTTAATATCTTCCAGAAAGGGGTTTACCACGCCTTTTGCAGCAGTCTGCGTGCGGCCTTTCTGGTTTTGTTTATTGAGATAACCGAATATGAGTTTTATTCTTGAGATGCTGTCCGGGGTATTTAAGAGTTTCAACTTTTCGCTATAATCGAGATTCAAGTACTGAGCAACAGTGTCTGCAAATTGGCCAGGCTCCTTTACCCTGGTAATATCAGGTGCATTGGGAAGGATCAATCTCACAAGGGCTTTTACGCCTTGAATCAGACCGTCATTTATGAAATTTCTTTCGTATAATTCCTGGATATCATCCTGTTCAATAAACCCTTCAATCTCATCCAAAACTTCTTTTGTCCTGATGCGGCAGATTCCTTCCAAAATGGCGTGAGGGCCTGAGATGGCTTTGATCGTGCATCGTATGCCAATGTCATCGACGCTTATTGGCTTATGGAAGAAGACTGCCACCTCAGACAGCTGCGACATAGTGATCATCTTGTATTTATCTGTTTTGACACTGAACTTGTGTAAGGGGAGGTATATATTGTCTTCTATGATTATGGTGTACATATCTTATGCCTCACTATTGGGCTGATTATACACATTTGATTGAATGAAAACAAGATAGGGCACAGAGGCACTAAGGGACAAAGATAAAAGATCTGAATGTTGAAAGCTCAAAAATGAATGGTTTAAGGCCCAGGGTACAAGGTGTAAGGCAAGGATTACAAAGATATGAGGATAACACATGGTCTTTCAATATAGAACGTTGAACATTGAACAGTAAAAAGAACGAATTTCGAATAACGAATCTCCTCTCCCTTGATGGGAGAGGTTGGGTGAGGGTGATTCTTTTTTATCTTTATTATCCCCCTCCCTCTTACTCCCTCCCACCAAGGGAGGGATATTGGGTTTTTGCCACACAATAAGGTCTCGATAAGTATTTATTTCTCTACTCTGTGCCTTATGCCTTTGTGCCTTAATGCCTTACTTCTCTAGCAATCTCGCCAATATCGTGTGCCCCTCTTCAATAAAAACTCCGGTACTTGCAGCCTGTTTTTCCGAGAAACCCCGGGGATTATTTTTTTGCTTTGTGCTGTCATAGATTACGAACGGTATAGGATCGCTCGAATGCGTTCTGATTGCTATAGGTGTGGGATGGTCTGGCATAATAAGCATTCTAAACGCAATCCCTTTTGACTCAAGACCTTTAAGGATTGTTCCTACTACAAGAAGGTCAAAACTTTCTATTGCGGCAATCTTTTCTTTCAAAAGGCCAGCATGTCCAGCCTCGTCAGGTGCTTCCACATGCACATAGACAAGATCCACCCTGGAAAGCGCATCAAGTGCAGCCTCTCCTTTTCCCACATAGTTGGTATCAATCCATCCTGTGGCACCAGGCACATTGATGATCTCCATGCCCCGTAACATGCCGAGACCTTTCATGAGATCAACTGCTGATATCATTGCTCCGGTAATCCCATACTCATCTTTTAATGTAGGGACTGAACAGGCCTTACCCTGTCCCCAAGGCCATATGGCTGTCGCCTCTTTCTTTCCCTGGCTTCTGCGCTTTAAGTTTATTGGATGATCTTTAAGAATAGAAAGGGATCTCTCGATCAGTTTTTTTAATAAGTCATTTTCCGGAAGGTATTTTTGTGCATATTCGCCAAGAATGTCGTGAGGAGGCGTGGTCTTGATGCCTGGATTTTCAAAGCCTCTTATCACCATAAGATGTCTGTATTCTATGCCAGGATATACCCGCACCGATGGGATATCTTTAAGCCCTTCACCCAGAGCTTTTATAAGCTCCCTTGCTTCTTGGGTCGTGATATGGTCTGAACAGTAGTCTTCCATGACAAGCCCGTGGCTTTTCGATGATAGGGTCACGAGATTTATGCGAAACGCCACATCATCTTTTTCAAGATCCACGCCGATGCTTTTTGCTTCAATTGGTGCTCTTCCTGTGTAGTATTTAACCGGATCAAGGCCCAGGATTGCCATGTTTGCGATCTCGCTTCCAGGATGAAAGCCGGGTTTTACTGTGCGTGCTAGCCCCAGTTCGCCTTTGGATGCAAGGGTATCCATACAGGGAATGTTTGCCGCCTCTAAAGGGGTTTTTCCGCCAAGTTCTTTAACAGGCGTATCTGCCATTCCATCGCCCACGAGAATTACATATTTCAAAATTAGTCCTCCTTGTTTCTGCTGACACAAACGCACTTAATACCATTACTTTGTCATTGCGAGCGACCAAAGGGAGCGTGGCAATCTGACACGAAGTGTCATTCTGAGCCCAAAGGGCGAAGAATCTTATTAAGATCCTTCGGGCCTAGCCCTCAGAGCTTGCCCTGAGCGAAGCCGAAGGGATGACTGTTTCACACTCAGATTGCTTCGTCGTTTTCACTCCTCGCAATGACATTTTGTGTAATGCGGCTGCATCAACTGTTCTCGATATCCTTATTCTCTACATGAATAACTATTGGTCTTCCGCTGATCTCTTCAAAGGATGCGATCTCATCCACAGCTTCCCTGATGTTCGACTCCTTTGCCTCATGGGTGAGGAGCACTACAGGCACAAAGCCATCCTGTTTTCTGCCTTTTTGTATGACAGATGCCATGCTTATATTCTTCTTTGCCAGCACTCCTGCTGTTTTTGCCAGCACTCCTGGCCTATCAAGGGCATTTATTCTTACATAGTAATTGGAGGTAATATTTTCAATAGGAATGATCTGTTTCTTGGCTGAGGATGTGTCTCTATAGCCAAGATAGGGTATACGCTTTGAAA
>JAGVNP010000022.1 GCA_020053185.1 Deltaproteobacteria bacterium
AGGAAGCAGGGCATCCTGCTGAATCCTGTTGAATCTGTGCACCTCGTCAATGAACAAAATGGGCGATATTTTTGCCTTTTTTGCCTGGGTTATAACCTTTCTGATGTCCTGGATACCGCTGGTCACACCGCTTAAAAACACAAAGGTGCGGCCTGCCTCTTCAGCCTGAGAGCTCAAAATATGAGATATACTCGTCTTTCCGCTCCCGGGTGGCCCCCATAAAATCGCAGATTCTCTCGATCCTTTGAAAACACCCTTGAGAAAAGCCCTGGCTTTAGCCTGGCCTACAAAATCTTCGATATGAGCAGGTCTTACCCTGTCTGCAAGAGGAGCGTTTAAATAACTATTCATAATAACCTTATTATACCACAAAATCGGGATATAAAAAAATTTTCAAAAAAAGCTAAAGTATTTTTTTCAGGGACCGATAATAAACTGCAAGGTTCTATAAGCTCATTCCCCAGTAGAACCTCCTCCTGTTGGCAGGTCTCCTAAAGACCTGCTTTTTTTTATCTTTTTTCTGTATTCAAAGCTTGACAAGATCGATCTAATGTTTGTAAAAGGGCCTCTGGTGACGCGGGGTGGAGCAGCCCGGTAGCTCGTTGGGCTCATAACCCAAAGGTCGGAGGTTCAAATCCTCCCCCCGCTACCAAAGTTTCCTAAACCTGTTCTCCCACCTAAAACTTTCATTAAAATCTTATCTTATTAAATATATTCCCAATTCCGCATTCATATGGTATCCTATAATTAAAATTTAATGTTAATGGCAATGTAATGATGAGATATAGATCCTGCGCGAATAAATTTTTATATGTTTTGCTGATTTTAACCCTGATAGTGTTATGCTCCCCCTGCCTGCCCAGAGCATGGGAAATAGAAAATTACATACCTGCATGGCCTTTCCTGTATCGTAATGCACTTGATGACAAAGGTAAAACTGATGTTTTCTGGCCTTTATATCATCACGAATGGGATAACATCAGAGACAAACATATAATAAGGCCATGGCTTTTTCTTTCGGAAACCAATCTTGATGAGGATTCCAGGAACTTAAGCCTATTATGGCAACTCAATAAGTATTCCCGAAAAGGAGACGAGTATTCGCTTCAGATCTTTCCGGTTTACTGGCGAAAAAATACAAAAGACATTTATTATCACCATGTCTGGCCCTTTTGGGGATATACCAGAAAGAATTCATACATTGAATATTCGTCTATGTACCCTCTTTTTCGATTCGGAAAAGATTCTGTATATAATGAAACAAATATCCATTGTCTCTGGCCTGTTTATAATTATCACCGCTCCCCGGATTATTTTTCCCATCGATTTATTCCGTTTTACTGGTATACCCGGTCATGGGGAGTTGTAACACCTTACTACTGGTTTTATACTCACTCAACTAAGGCTCACGGAATATTTCCTTTATGGCATTCCGAGAGAGGTGATAACTTTAAAAAAGACATAATCCTACCTGTATATTTCCGCGAACGCAAAGACGATACATCTAAGGGAATAATTCTACCTTATTATTGGAAAAACTCCCCTACTCGAAAAACAAAAGGAATATACCCTGTCTGGTATTCATCAAGAGGAGATGATTTTAAAAGCGACCTCATTTTGCCTTTCTATTGGCACGAACAAAACAAAGGCAAATCAAAAGGAATTCTTCTGTCTTACTATTGGAATAACTCGCCTTCATGCAAGACAAAGGGGGTATTTCCTTTGTGGTATTCCAGCAGGGGCAATGACACAAAGACCGACCTCATACTTCCATCTTACTATTACCGGAAAAAACCAGAGTCTTCTCTTCGCTTGATTTTACCCTTGTTTGGCCAATGGAATAGCGGCACAACTCATTTCAAAACCATAGCATCCCTTTATCTTGACTATAAAAAAGATGACCTTAAAACCCGTGCAGGGATACCAATATATTGGCTCTACCATCATGGTCCTTTTAGCTTCACATCTCTATTCCCTGTGTATTACCACTTCAAGAATGCAAACAAATCATCTGAATTTAAATATATACTTCCATTCTACGGGTCCTATGTAGTGGATGATTTTCTGGAATACCACTTCATACTCATGCCCTTGTATTTTAAATTTGAAAATCAAAAGCTTCAGCTAAAAGGGTGGAACGTGCTGTGGCCTCTAATTCACTATGAAAAATCTCCAAACACATTCTCTGCCAGAGTATTGCCATTCTATTGGCACATTAAAGATCCTGATTATAGACTTACAATAGGATCTCCATTGTATTTTTCATTTGCATCCAAAAACCATACATACACATATCTGATACCCTTATATGGCAAATATACTCATGACGCCTATTATAAACGCCTTTTATTTCCTCCTGCATATATTGATACACGTGACTCATCCATCCAGCTGTCCAGAAAGGATATTTTTTATCCGATTTTCAGTAAGATTGACAAAAAGGACACCCACAAAACCAGATTTATTCCTTTCATGTATCGCTACAAAGATCCAGTCAAACATTTCACCTTTGCATCCCCTGCTCTGCTGCCGCCATATTACTTCCGCTATGAAAAAGGCGACCACAAAGAAAATCACCTGGTCCCATTTTGGGGATATACAAAAAAAGGCACTTATACCAGACGTCTTATGCTTCCTCCTGCTTATATCAATACGCGTGACCCATCTATCGAGCTGTCCAGAAAAGATATTTTCTACCCGATTTTCACTAAGATTGATAAAGGTGACACACATACAACCAGGTTGATCCCCTTCTTTTATCGATATAAAGACCCTAAGAAATATCTTACCTTTGCATCCCCTGCTCTGCTGCCACCATATTATCTCCGCTATGAACAAGGCGACAACAAATCAGTCCATTTGTGGCCATTTTGGGGATACACGAAAAAAGGTCCTTATGAAGAAACCAGTTCCATCAAACCTCTAATACGCTTTGGCAAAAACTCACAAACAGGAGACAGCCTCACCCAAGTATTTAATTATTATTGTAAAAAAGAAGATAATACTTTGCTTCGCAAGATATATCCATTTTACATGAACAGCACCTCGCCTGATAGCAATAAGACCAGAATACTCACCTACTACAAAGAGAAAGACAGCGATTCCTCTCTTCGATCTCTATATCCCGTATGGATACCAATGTCAGACACCCTGGAGAATATTCTTTATGAATTCTTTAAAGATAGTCCGTACGAACATCTTTCAGATCTATCATCATATTCATTATGGATGCACAAAAAATCGCCTGCTTCAGACATAAACCAGATTCTCTTTTATTATCACAAAAAAGATGCTGCATCTTCTGTTCGCACATTATATACGTTTTGGATGCCAAGAGAAGACATTGGAAAAGAAGAGTATACATCACCAGATAAATTATTCCCTGTTCCTGCTCCATTGTGGGTACATAAAAAGTCTGACACGAAAACAAAAGATGCATCATTTATCCTGCATAATTATGAACGGGATAAAGAAAACGACTCAACGGAATTTTCTTTGCTCTGGCCGGTTCCGGAACAGATCAGGGCATTTGAATATCAAAAAAAGTCTGACGATTTGCTGAAAGCCAAGGTGCTGGGTAAGGTAGTATCGTATGAACGGCTGGATCATGAAACAAAGGACTTCAGAATCCTTTGGCGACTCGTACAAAAGAGCAATTCACCGGAATCGTCCACATTCGAGATTAATCCATTATACTCTCATAAAGAGACAGAAGAAAAATCATACTGGGCCATCTGCGGTGGTCTGGTGGGACGTACTACTAACAAAGAGGGTGAAAAGAATCTGCAATATCTATGGGTGTTCTAGGATATCTCTTGCTTGTTAGCCGGAGTTAAGCACTTAAACTATTTCTCCATCAATGATACTTTTGTCTTGTAAACATGTTTTATGTTTACTATTGTGCATCACAAATCATCTTACTTTTTAGAGGTATACATGCTGGATTTTACAATTTCGCTTGCACGTAATGCAGGAGAATTCATCTTTTCCCATGCAAAAAAAGACCTTATTGTGGAGCACAAGGGACGGATCGATCTGGTCACCCAGGTAGATAAAGAAACCCAGCGCAGAATCGTTAATGCAATCGAATCCAGATTTCCAAACCACTCTATCCTGGCCGAGGAAGGTGTAAAAAAATCGGGTAGTGACGGATATGAATGGATCATTGATCCTATTGACGGCACCACAAATTTTGTCCACAAGCTCCCTGTATTCTGTGTATCTATCGCACTTTATAAAGACAACACCCCTCTTGTCGGTGTCTGTCTTAACCCGGCAACAAACGAGCTCTTCTCTGCAGAAGCAGAAAAAGGCGCTTTTCTTAATGGACAGAAAATCTCAGTTTCTTCTACCGAGCGGCTTGTCGATAGCCTTGTGGCAACCGGCTTCCCATACAAAACCGACAACATGCAGAGAATTTTGTCCCGTTTCTCCCGTGTAGTCAGCGAGGCCCAGGGCATCAGACGTCTTGGCTCTGCTGCACTTGATCTATGTTATGTGGCGTGCGGACACTTTGATGCGTTCTGGGAAGAAGGCTTAAACCCATGGGACATGGCAGCAGGCGCACTTATTGTCAAAGAAGCAGGCGGAAAAATATCCTGCATTGATGGATCTGATTTTGACCTCTCAAAAGGAAATATCGTGGCAAGCAATGCCAAGTTACACGACCAGATCCTGGCGCTTATGTAATGTCTTTGAAGCCTTCTCTGCTGGCAATGGCGTTTAACTCCAGCGTAAGCACATCTTCTGTATCAGCATCGCTTGTAGTTCTCATCTTTATATCAAAGACCTTGATATAGTGTTTGCATTTTTTGCAGAAAGATACACGAACACCATTACTGCTTTCTGCCTCAAAGTAGCCAAGCATGGTATGATCCATGTTATCGCAGAACGCACACCTGATCCGCTGAAATTCCCATGAATTGCCGCACAAAGGACAGAAAAGCGTCCTTGCCTGTTCAGAATCAAAAGCAATCCTTGGATGAGTGGAACAGAAAGGACAATTTCCTTTTGCCCACTTTTCAGGTACTACATTTTTGTTCTTTTCTCGCAAGAGTTGAAAATATTTTCTGATCAAAACACTCAAAAAGGTTTTTTCATCCTCATCTTTGATATCCTTCATTTCTCTGCAGCCATCCAAAAGGTAAGTGCGCACCGTAGATCGGAAGA